>CAZTIJ010000110.1:0-7313 GCA_964613365.1 uncultured Clostridiaceae bacterium
TCCCACCAATCGGTTCTCCACTATATCCAGGATTCCCACTCCATGCTTTCCTCCGATTTTATTTAATGCTTTGATCAGTTCTACCCCGTCGTACTCCTTAGCATCAATATGAGTAGGAGTGCCTTTTTCAAAGGTTATTTCCAGGGTTTCGCTTTCATCCGGAGCCTCCTCGGGAGAATTACACCACAGGTAAACCTCCTTCGAGTGTTCCTTCCATGGATCCTCCAGCTCCCCTCCTTCATGACTGATATGCCATAAATTTTCATCCCGGGAGTAGATTTTCTCCTTGGTGGCTTCAATGGGGATTTTGTGTTCTACCGCGTATTCAATACAGTCTTCCCGGGACTTCAGATCCCAAATACGCCAGGGAGCAATTAATTTCAACGTGGGGTTTAAGGCTTTTACCGAGGCCTCGAACCGCACCTGATCGTTCCCTTTTCCCGTGGCTCCATGGGCTATGGCTACAGCTCCCTCCTCTTCTGCAATTTCAACCAGGGCCTTGGATATTAAGGGACGTGCGAAGCAGGTCCCCAGTAAGTAATCATTTTCATAAATGCCTCCGGCCTTCAATGTGGGAAAAATGTAATCCTTCACAAACTCCTCCTGTACATTCACCACATATACTTTGCTTGCTCCCGATTCCAGGGCTTTTTTCTTGAGAATGGAAAAATCCTCATTTTGTCCCACATTTACACATACGGCGATGACCTCATATCCATAGGTGTTTTCCAACCATTTTAAAATTACCGAGGTATCAAGCCCACCGGAATAAGCAAGAACCACCTTCTGTTTGTTTTTTTTCATGTTTTTTTTATGATCCATTTCTATTTTCATCCTTTGTACGCCTCCCTTTAGCTATTTGCCACTGTCCTTTTTATTTATACGTCACGTTGTGGCGGCGCCTGAAACGATGATTTTGTTGTAGGATCCATCCCTGAAGCTTCATAATCCATCATCCTTACTTTTACAAATTTTTATTTTACCTCTTCTTTATAAGCTTAGGTGTAATTATACATAGTTTAGTATATATATTCAAGGGTTTTTCTCGTTTTTATCAAAAAAATAAATCCCGGGTGCCCTGTCCAGGATTTATCCTTGTCTTTCACCATCGTTTTTAATAATTTTCTTTCTATGATCCTCCCCCTACTCTCCCCCTCTGGGAAAACCCTTGGATCTTCCCTTGATTCTCCTTGAGCCATCTTGTTGCTTCTTCGCTGGCGGGGTAGGTTTTTCTTACCAGGGCCCAGAAGTTCTTCGAGTGATTGAACTCTTCAATATGACACAGTTCATGCACCACGATATACTCCAAGACCCAGGCGGGGGCCATGCTCAGCTTCCAGTTAAACATCACCTTTCCCTTATGATTGCAGCTGCCCCATCGTTTCCTTTGGGTTTTTATCTGAACCGCCGTAGGTCTCGGCAAGGTATTTCGGTATTTTTTCACAAAGAAATTCACCCGTTTTTCCGTTTGCCTTCGATACCAATGCTCCAAAACCTTCTTCATCGATGCTTGGGAAAAATCCTGCCCCGTTACCATAAACCCCTTTCCCGTTAATCGCACCTGTGCTTTTCCCGACCCGGGCTCCGGGATAAAACGAAGGGGTTTTAGGCAACCGAATCCGTAGTGCTCTTCCCCTTCTTCAAAAACCGGGACTTGGGCCGGTTTTCTTCGTTTTTCTTCCAAGAGCTTTTTGATAATCCAATCTTCCTTTTCCCTAAGGACCTTTTGAACCCCGTCTTTCCCCAGTCCCTTCGGCGTAAGCACCCGAAGACTTCCATCGGGCTGCATTTGTATTTCCATGGTGCTCCGTTTTCTTCGAACCACTTCACAGGTAATTGTATAGTCCTTCAATTCGATTTCCATACGACGGCTCCCTATTCCTTAATTTTTTCTTCCATTCCCTTCAACTCTGCCTGCTCCTTTAAAGACAGCTGATTTAACAAAGCTTCCCGCTTTCTAATTCCTTCTTCGGTTTTGTTTCTTCTGCCCTTGGTACGATCGATATCCACCCAGGAGATCTTCTTGTTTCGGTAATAAAGATCAAAATCCGCAAGGCGCTCCCCGCTCTGATCATATTCCAACCCGATTAAAATCCGTTTGATCTCCTCCGGTTTATAAAAGGTGAAAAGCTTTATCTGATAGGCCAGCACCGAGAACAAAACCAGGGCATGGTCCTTGGTCCACCCCTCTTCCAGTACCATTCCCACCTCCAGTTTTGACAATACAAAATTCAGCCGGTCATAATGGGCCTCATACTTTCCCTTGGAGTCATAGATGTTGATTCGAAGCTCATACCATTTTCGATCCTCCAGGCTTCGGGTGATTAATAGGACCCCTCGACTACGGAGGGATTTGAAAACCTCCCAACCCGGCTGCTGTATTAACAGGGTCCCCTCCAGCAGGTCTCCCGTTCGGATCGCCGTGGAGATCTGGCGGTAGGTTAGAAATAGGATGGTATCCTTGTCTTCCCCCACATCAATAGCCCTTTCCATGGGGAGCTCTCTTCCGGAGTACAGTTCTCTTATTTCCTTTTTCACCAGATTCTGATCCCCGGCGATGCGCATCAATATCGTAGAGGGCCCCATATCCACCCGGTTGATCAGGGCGGACACCTGGCTGTTGATCAGATTCGTAAGGCAGATCGAAGCGGGATCGTTTATCAGCAGAATATAGGCCGCATCCTCTATTCGGGTTTTTTGAAGGTTTTCCCCGGTGATGAAAACCAAAGTGCTCTCATCGGAACCTTCCTCCATGCCCTGGTGAAGGTCGACCTTTTTTCCACTTTGAAATTTCACTAAATAATCCCTGAGCTTTTCTCCCTGGTCCGTTCGTAAAAACATCAGTCTTGAAGCCATGCGAATAAACAGCATTTGATCTCCCCCTCTTGCCCGATAATTTTTTTATAAGGTTCTATAATTGCGTTCCATTTTACGAAAACCGTTGGTACCTAAAGGATAGGGCAGTTTTTTCACTTCCCTTTCCTTAAGGCTGATCAGATGGATGGCCTCCAGGCCGTTAAGCCGGACTTCCTTTCCTTTTTCATGGCTTTTCGGTTCAAAGCTGTGGCCGTAAAGATAATAATGGGCCTCGGGGTTTTCCTTTACAAAAAAATGATTGACATAAAATGTACACCCCTCCAGGGTAATCACCCCTTTTTCCAATACCCTTCCCTTTTCCGTTATGGATTCCATCTTTGCCCTCTGGTCATGGTTTCCCGAAACATAATAGATTTCTTTAAACTCTTGGGATTCAAGGCTGTTGATGAATCCTTCCAAGGCCCGGTAATAATCGGACTCCAACATCGGAGCCATTTCCAGCTTAACATTGTCCACCATATCCCCGGTATGGATCAAATAGTCGGGCCGCACCCTTTTGATCAATTTATAAAGATAGGGATAGATTTCCTCCGGGGTATCGCTGATATGCATAACCGTCGGGCGGTTCATTTGTTCAATCCGCCGGGGGATATACACCCGGTTCAAAAATAAATTGATCCCCTGCAGTATTTTCGATCGAACCTTCATTTTCTCAACCTCGATTCTTTCTGTACTTAAAAACCTGCTTTCTTCTCCTACAAGCATTATATACCAAAAAAGAGATGCGTTTAAGCATCTCTTACTTTTTTCTCCGGGATAAATACCGCTCCTTACCTCCCAAAAAGAGCTTTTCCTCCTCCGGGGTTTCCGCCCGCAGCCGGGGAACTTCCTTCGGTCGCCCCTTTTCGTCCAGGGCCACCATGGTAAAATATCCGGTAAGGGCCAGTTTCTTGGAATTTTCAATCTCCAAATCCTCCACGTAAACTTTGACCAGGACCTCCATGGAACTCCGGCCCACATAGGTCAGGCGACCTTCAAAGGTTACCAGGTTGCCGATATGGATGGGCTTGATAAATTCCAGGCCGTCCACCCTGGCGGTTACCGTGTTGCTTCGGGCATGACGATGGGCGACGATCCCCGCCGTGTTGTCCATAAGCTTCATGATCTCCCCTCCGTGTACGTTCCCGGACACATTGGCCTGATGGGGTTCCATTAAATTTCCGATACATATTTTCGATTCTTCCATGGATTTGTTTTTCATACATAGGTCTCCTTTTTCCCGGAGAAATCCCTTCCCCGGAGATTTATCCGGTGTTTTTCCTGCATCATGGACTATATAATGGTAAATACCCCTAAAGCGAAGATTTATTCAATCAATCGACCAGCCATTGTCGCTGTAGATCCCTGACCGTCCGCTTGACCTCAGGACTTTCCATAATCAGGGAACGCACCGCAATCCCATGAAGTTTCAGGCCTCGAAGCTCATGAAGATTATTGCTTTCAATCCCTCCAATGGCAATCACGGGAAGGTTTACTTCTTCAATAATTTCCTTCAGCCAGGATGTTCCCCGGGGCGCCAGCCCCTTTTTGCAGGGGGTCTCGAAGACATGTCCCGCCATAAGATAGTTCGCCCCACCCCGTTTTGCTATTTTCCCTTCCCTCACTGAATGCACGGAGACCCCGATCCGCCCTTTAAATTTCTTTAGGTTTTTTTTGTCCTCTTCCATGAATTTCCCAAAGCCCATATGATAACCCCAGGCCTTCACCTCCTTGGCCACGGATAAATCTCCGTTAATGATCAGCTTCGTCGGGGTCCCCTCCACCATGGCCTTGATTTTTTTCGCCATGGGGTACAGCCTCTCCCTTATCAGATCCTTCTCCCGAAGGATGATGCCGTCAACCCCTGCCTCTACCGCCTCCTGTATCCTCCCGTAAAAATCCTTCTGCCGGATTTTTCGGTCCGTCACGAAATAAAGCATTTCTGATCCCCCCTGATTTTTAATTTCCTTTGATTTCAACACCCTTAGGCCTTAAACTTCTACAGCGGAACCCAGTCCTGAAGGATGGGCTGATAGCCTTTTTTAAGAATGGACTCCTTGACCGCTTCAATGGAACGGTTATCGGAAATTTCGAATTGCTCCGTATTATCTTTGTCCCTGCTATGGCCCCCCACCGCCGTGGATACCCCGGCGGACATTTTCGTAATCCCCAGGGGAATGAGGTTTTCCCGCAGGGTGGCATCTTCCCGGGTGGACAGGGTAATCCCCGTCATGGGCATGAAGTTTTTATAGGCCAGTAGGATTTGGACAAAGTCCTGATCCGGAACGGGATCGATATCCCGGTACCCTCCTAAGAAGGGCTGCATCCGGGGAAAGGATACGGAGGTTGCCACACTGGGATAGGTGTCCAGTAAGTACTTGCTGTGGACTCCGGTATAAAATGCTTCCTTTCGAAAATCCGACAGGCCCAGTAGGGCCCCGAGATTGACCGAGGCCACGCCCCCTTTAATGGCTCGCTCCAGGGCCTCCATTCGAAAATCATAGTTGCTTTTGGGACCCTTGGGATGAAGTTTTTGATAAATCCTTCGATGATAGACCTCCTGATAAAGGGTAACTCCGTCCACCCCCTTTTCAACCAGGCGCCGGTATCCCTCTTCCTTCAGGGGATGAATTTCAACGGCTATGGACTGAAAATACTTCTTCAGCACCCCCACCACCGCCTCTAAATATTCCAGGGGAGTATCCCCGGGGGACTCTCCCGACAGCAGTAAAATATGCTGAATCCCTTTGTCGGAAATTATTTTAGCCTCCCGGTCAATCTCTTCGAGGGACAGTTTTTTCCTCGGGATATCCGAGTGTTTATTGTACCCGCAGTACACACACTCATTCACGCAGTAATTGGATATATAAAGAGGGGTGTAGAGCAGTATGGTTTTCCCAAAATGCTGCAGATTTTTCTGGTGGGCCCTTACCGCCATTTCTTCTAAATAATTTTTTGCCGCCGGAGATAACAGACTTAAATAATCCTCAACACTCAATTCCTCTTTTTTTAGAATTTCTTCAATCTTCTTTCCGGTTACTTCCTGTAAAAAGGCGTCGATCCATTTTTTAGGGTATTTCTCCAGGACATTGCAAAGCTCCATATTACTGCTCCTTTCTTAAAAAACCGGTTAGGGGAGAGGAGGCCTCCCCCCGGATTTTAACCGCCCCGAACTTGGAAAGATAGGCAAGTCTCCCGGCTTTTACGGCGTAGTCAAAGGCCCTTGCCATCCCAATGGGGTCTTTGCTAGTGGCAATGGCGGTGTTCACCAGCACCGCCTTGGCTCCCATTTCCATGGCCTCCGCCGCATGGGAGGGTTTTCCGATCCCTGCATCCACGATAATCGGCACCTTGATTTCATTGATTAAGACTTTGATCAATCCCTTGTTTTCGATCCCCCGATTGCTTCCGATGGGTGATCCCAGGGGCATAACCGCTTTGGCTCCCGCCTTTTCCATCTCCTTTGCCGCCATCAAGTCCGGAGACATATAGGGAAGGACATGAAAACCCTCCGCCGATAAGGCTGCAGTGGCTTTCAAGGTTTCATGATTGTCCGGCAGTAAATACTTTTGGTCGGAGATCACTTCAATCTTTACGAAATCTCCGCAGCCGGCGGCCCTGGCGATTTTCGCAATTCTTACGGCCTCCTCCGCATTCCGTGCCCCGGAAGTATTGGGCAGTAGCGTCATGTTTTCAGGGATAAAGTTAAGGACATTTTCCCTGGGGTTTTTTAAGTCCACCCTACGAAGGGCCATGGTTACCATCTCCGTATGACAGGCCTCTATGGATTTTTTCATAACATCATGATTCTCGTATTTCCCCGTGCCCACCAGTAATCGGCTGTTGAAAAAGCGATCTCCTAACTGCAGTCGGTCGTTGTTTTCCATTGCTATTCCTCCTATTATGGTATCGGTATGGTTTTATTGCCTCTTCCGAAACCCTTTAGCCTCCCCCCAAAAAAGTAATTAACTCTAGCCGATCCCCTTTTTTAACCTCGGCGGACAACCGATTTTTTTCTATGATCCGTTGGTTATGCTCAACGATGACCAGGGTAGGTTCCAATCCTAAGGTTTCTAGAATCCATTGAATGCTCTTTCCCTCATAGGGATATTCTTTCCCATTTACATAAATCATGCTTTTCCTCCTCCAATAATTAATTGATGGATTAAATGAAGTCACTAAAAAAACAGGCCCGAAGGCCTGCTCTTTGATATAGGAAGATAGATGTTTTCTATCTACATCATACAAAGACTTCCCTACGGTAGGTTTACCCACATCAGGTTCAAAGGGTTGAATCTATCGATCCTCTCAGTCGTTCGCCGACACCCCCAGTGCTTCATTCAATTGTCTTTTTTACTATACTCTTTTTTCATTATATAAGAAATCCAACTTTTGTCAAATACCCTGGACTTATTCCTTTTTTTTCACTTCCAATTCCACAGGAGAAATCCGTGGAT
>CAZTIJ010000111.1:0-7309 GCA_964613365.1 uncultured Clostridiaceae bacterium
CTCCGATGAAGGCGAATCCGCTTTCGCCCAGTGATGATCAGGCCCTCTTTTGAAAGAGTCGAGAGAATTCCGGAAACCCCTTCACGGGTAGCCCCTACCATATTTGCAAGGTCCTGATGGCTAAGAGGAAGGTCAATGATGTAGTATTCACCTTCCTCGATTCCGAATTCGGCGCTCAGCTTTTTTAACCAAAACAGCACCCGATGACGAAGGTCATAAAAGGCCAATTCCTCCAGCATTTCCTGCTGTCCTTCAATTTTTTTACCCAGGGTTTTGATAATGGCAAGCATTAACTGGGGGCGGTCCATCAAAAATTCTTCTAACTGCTGATTTTCAAAATGACAGACCAAAGAGTCTTCAAGGGTTTCAATATAAGCGTTATTCGTTCCGAGATCAAACAGATTGGTTGAACCGAAAGAATTACCCTTTTGAAGAATTCCAATGGTATATTCCTTTCCGGTTTCATGAAGAGCGTAGAGACGAAGCTTTCCTGTTTTCACAAAATACAGGCCCTTTAAAGGGTTGTCAGGACGATGAACAAGAGTTCCCTTGGGGTAGGTGGTCATGGTGGTGAAATCATGCATATACTGAATTTCTTCTCTGGAAAGACTATCAAATAGTTTTATCTGGGAGAGGTACCAAAGCTTGTTCAAGACAATTGCCTCCTTTAAGGGTTTTCTTTATTATAGCACAACATAGAACTACATTTTAACAATAAAACTGATCAAATTATTTAAGGAGTGATCATATGCCATGGATAAAAGAAATATCGAAAGAGAATGCCACAGGAAAGTTGAAGGATCTTTACCAACGAATTACAGGACGTACAGGAAGTGAGGTGGCGAATATATTGAAAGTGCACAGCATTCATCCTGATGTAATGGAGGCTCATCTAAATCTTTATGAACAGATCATGTTTGGCGAATCCGGGCTTTCCAGAAGCCAACGGGAAATGATTGCGGTGGTGGTCTCCAGTACCAATGCCTGTGAATACTGAACGGCTCATCACGGAGAGTCTCTCCGTCATGCGTCGGAAAATGAAACACTGATGAAAGTGTAGCAGAGGATTTTACAAAGGCAGACATTTCTAAGAAGGAAAAAGTGATGCTCTATTATTCGAAAAAACTAACGGAAAGTCCGGTAAAAGTGCTTCAAAGAGATGTGCAGGCCCTTTATAAAGCCGGATTTACGGATCGGGACATTTTTGATATCAATCAGGTAACCGCATATTTTAACTATGTTAACCGTATTGCCGACGGGCTGGGAGTCTCTCTGGAGAAGGATTTTTAACGGAGGGTTTTTGGTTATTGAAGGAGGAAAAACCATGAAAAATAAACAAAAGATGATCATTGTGAGTTTTTTAGCGGTAGTGATTATAGCAGGAATCATGATATTTAGAAATATTTCTCAAGAGGATCCTGGGGAAGGTTTTGACCGCGAGGTTGTAGCTGATGATTCCCTGGAAATTGCTTCTATGGATGATGAACGGCTAATGGGCTATCATGATAACATTCAAAGCGGTGGACCGCCACCGGACGGAATACCACCTGTACAGGATCCTCTATATCATTCAATGTCTGAAGCGGATTTTCTGATGGATGATCGGGATGTGGTTTTTATTGTAGAGGCGGAAAACACGGTTTATATCTATCCACAACGGATATTGGTGTGGCATGAAATCGTTAATGAAGATTTCGACGGTGAGAAGGTAAGCATTACCTATTGTCCCCTTACCGGTTCCGCCATCGGATATAAAGGAAGCTTTGCTGGTATTCAAACGGATTTTGGGACCTCCGGGAAATTGATTAACAGTAATCTTGTGATGTACGACAGGGAAACGGACAGTTACTTTCCCCAAATCTTAGGGATCGCCGTGGAAGGAGACTTAAAAGGACAGCGTTTGGAGGAATTTCCGGTGCTATGGTCCACTTGGGGGAATGTGAAGGAAACCTATGAGGATATGCGGGTATTATCGGAAAATACCGGATTCATTCGGGATTATAACCGAGACCCCTACGGATCCTATGTGGAAGGTAGCGGATATTATTATAATAATGCATTGGTTTTTCCCGTAATGTATGAAGATGAACAGTTTGAAAGAAAAGAAGTTATGATCGCAGGAAGAGTAAAAGAACATCCCTTTGCCATTCCAAAGGCGGTATTGGCTGAGGAGAAGAGCATCTCCTTTACAGTGGATGAATATTCTTTAGTTGCAAACTATGATGAAGATCTGGATACCGCCAGGATTTTTATTGATGACGGGGAAGAAACCTTTGTCAATTCCTATGATGTTATGTGGTTCGCCTGGTATGCATTTTTTCCGGAGACGACGGTCTATGAATAAAAATAAGTGGCTTATTAAAATTCAGGAAATCCTCAGAGACCCTAAAGCAAAGATCGTGGGAATTGTTGTCATGGTGCTTTACTTTATCGTTTATCTAATCAGTATTGATCATATTTTTTTACAGCAAGGATCCTTTGAAGTGTTAGTTGTGGAGAATCCCTTAAGCAGAATGTTTGTATCAAGGGCCCCCTTTGTTTGGGAGCCTGTTGCCGCTGTTACCCTTTGGGGAGTAAGAATATTTATTGCCCCGCTGAATTTATTATTGGGGGGAATCCTTGCTATCCTGGTGGGAGCAAATATCATGGTGGCAGTGTTCGGATATCGGTTTCGTAAAATGTGTCGAATCGATACGGGATACGGATTATTAGGAATTTTACCCAGCTTCCTGACGGGATTTGCCTGCTGCGCGCCGACATTTCTGATTGCCTTAGCTCCTGCTCTCGGTTCCTTCGCGGTGTACTTTATAAGTATACAGCCGTTTTTAATACCCGTTAGCGTTCTCTTATTAATTGGTGCTCTTACTTGGAGCGTAAAGCAGCTTCCGATTGGGTAAAAGAAGAGTAATGAAGAACGTTAATCGGAAGGAATCATTCGAAGAATAAAAGCAAGGAAACTACAAAAGGTACGTTTAAAGAACTATCAACAAGGAGGCAGAAATAATGGAATCGATGGAAGCGTTTAAAGAAGCATTCGCTTATGGAGATAGAAACAATTTAAATTTTAAATTTATGGCACACTTATCCGATGAAGAGGTAGCGGATTTTATTGAAAAGTCTTTTGATCTAATGGAGGATCTGCTGAACGGGAAAGAACCAAAAGCTCTTAGAAATCACATTATCGAAGGGCAAAAGAAAGTCTACTCAAAACCCGGAAAATTCAGCTACGACGTCGGGTTCTTTCATCCTTTAGGAAAACCGGTGTCTGATACAACGATTGGACTTCTGACCTCCAGCGGACATTTTTTAAAAGGACAGGATCCGAAGCCTTTCGATGTAGAAAAAATGGATCAGGAAGAAGCCATAGGTCGAATTGAGGATTTTTTAAGAGAAACTCCGCAGCTGTCCATCATCCCAAAAGCCGCAGATGCCAAAGACCTTGAAGTGCGCCACGGTGGGTATGATATCAGCGGAGCAGAGCTTGATGCAAACGTTAACTTCCCGATTAATCATATGAAAGAATTTGAAAAAGAAAAGTTAATCGGAAAATTAAGCGATGATATGTTTTCCTTTGTCGGTGCCTGTGCCCAAGGAGCACTGAAAAAAATGATGAAAAATGACTGGATGGATCAAATAAAAGCCCGAGGAATTGAAGGAATGGTTCTGGTTCCGGTATGACCGGTTTGTCATGTGTCCGTGGGACATATCGCAAGAATTTTGGAAGAAGAAGGAATCGCCACTGTGGTAATTGCAACAGAAGTTTTTGAGAAACGCTTAACTTCTATGAAGTTACCGCGCATACTATTTACTTCCTATCCTATGGGAAGGCCACTCGGATATCCAAATCAACGGGAAGCACAAGAACAAATTCTGAAAGAAGCACTTAAGCTTTTGGAAGAAAGTAAGGATTTCACTGTAAAATACTTTGAAGTGAAAGATCGATCAAGAGAAGGTCTATCAAGTGAAAGACCTGCAGAATAAAAGAGTTATAAAAGGAGCGAGCCCATGAAATATGATTTTCATACCATCGTAATCGGTGCCGGTAGTGCCGGCTTGGTAACCGCAGGAATTTTAGCAAATCTTGGAGCAAAGGTTGCATTAATTGAAAAGAATAAAATGGGGGGAGACTGCTTAAATACCGGTTGTGTTCCCAGTAAAACTCTTCTTTATCATGGGGATAAGGGTTTTCATTCTCGAAAGGAGAATTCCCAAAAAGAAGAGTATTTTGAAGAAATAATGGACAAGGTTCACAGAACCATCGAAAAAATTGCTCCCCATGATTCCAAAGAACGTTTTGAAAATATGGGAGTAACGGTCCTTAAAGGGAGAGCAAGATTGCTGGATGTCCATCAAGTAGAAATATCCTTAATTGATGCCTTTATTAATAATGGAGCGAAGAGCCCCCAAGCAGAGGCAAAAGAGAAAAAACGGATAATTTCCGGGAAATACGTTGTTATTGCCACGGGCTCAAAGCCCCGGGTACCAAAACTCGACGGATTGGAAAATATCTCATACCTTACGAATGAAAACCTTTTTTCCCTGAAGAAACCTCCGAAAAAACTCCTGATCTGGGGCGCCGGACCGATCTCCATGGAAATGGGACAGGCTTTTCAAAAACTGGGCAGTGAGGTTGTAATTATATCCAGAAGCCATCGCCTTTTTAAAAAGGATGAACCCGAGGTCCATCCCCTAATGAAAGAGATTTTAGAAACCGAAGGTCTTCACTTTTACTTCGGTTATGATCCGTTAAAAATACGGGTATCCGATGAGACGGCAGGAAAATCAAAGTTTAACCTGATCATTCGAAACCGAAAGACCGGGGAAGAAAAACCCCTGGAGGGAGATCAGTTTCTGATTGCTCTTGGAAGGGTCCCTTCCACTGAAAACCTGGGCCTTGAAAAAGGAGGCGTAAAAGTGGATGCAAGAGGGTATGTTAAAGTTAATCAATATCTGCAGACTTCTAATAAGAGTATTTATGCCTGCGGTGATGTTCTGGGAGATTATCAATTTACCCATATGGCTGGTTACGAGGCGGAGATTGTTGCAAGGAACTTGCTGAGTCCGATCAAAACCAAAGCGGACTATAGCAAAGTTGTCTGGTCCACCTACACGACCCCTCAAGTAGCTCACAGTGGTTATACGGAGACCTCCGCAAAGGATGCGGGACAATTGGGAAAAGCCCTGGTTAAAACCTTTGAAGAGGTGGACAAAAACATCATTGATAAGGATACCAAGGGATTTGTGAAACTTATTCTAAATCCGAGGGACAGGGTAATCGGCGGGACTGTGGTTTCCCGGGAAGCGGGAGAAATGATCGGTATGGTTTCTTTGGCCATCAGTAAAAAAATGAAAGTCTCAAGCTTTCAAAATTTGATTTACTCCTATCCCACCAAGTCGGAAATATTTAAAAGCCTTGCGGTGGATAATCTACAGCATTCTGTCAAGCCCTGGCAACGGAATTTATTAAAAAAATGGTTGACCCGATGCACTAAATCTTAATCAGAAAAATGCACTGTAGATGACTTTCGCCGGGTACTTAACGGTTTCGAATCAACAGTATTAGAGGTGAGATAAATGTCAAAGGACGGAAAAGGAATAATGGAAAAAATCATCGGAAAAATTGTAGAACTAAAGCCTTCCAAGCATTATGATGCACCGGAGATCGCACCGGTGAAGAAGGAATTAAAAGATTCGAGGGTGGCCCTGGTCTCCACGGCAGGGGTTCATTTAAAGGAGGATGAACCCTTTGATACCAGAGGCAGCGATCCCACCTACCGAATCCTTCCCAGTAATGCAAAAATGGAGGATCTGATGATCACCCATGGTCATTATGACGATAGTCAGGCTCACTTGGATATCAATGTGGTGTTTCCCATAGACCGTTTGAGGGAACTAAAGGAAGAAGGTATTATCGGATCCATTGCAGTAAACTTTTACACTTTTCGGGGTTATATTCCCAAAACCCGACCGCTGACTAAAAAAAGCGCTCCAGAAGTTGCAAACGCCCTTGTCAAGGATGAAGTGGATATCGCGGTCCTTACCCCGGGCTGATATATTTGTCATCAGTCTGTAGGACTGATACAGCGGGAAATTGAAAAGCAGGGAATCCGTACCGTGTCGATTATGCACTTGCCTCTGGTGGGAAAGAAGGTTCGGCCGCCGCGGATGATGCATATTCGTTTCCCATTGGGAAAAACCTTTGGAATGGCGGGAGATGTAAAAATGCAGCGAAACATATTAATAGACCTGTTACACTTCGCTTTAGAAGGAGGAAAAGAGAGTCTTGCAGAACTTCCCTATCGGTGGAAACGGCCTTAATAAAAAACATAGTTAATTTACGAAAAAAACCCTCGAAGAATTCCTGGGAATTTTTTGATGGTAGTTTGATGATGATTATTGAAGAAGCCTGATGTTATATAAAAGAGAGATCGGCCTTGCAAGACAAAAATATAACCACCGTCTTCAGGCTTATAGTTTGATTCTGAAGACGGTGGTAATGGTTTAACCTCTTAATGAGAGTATCAATGGATTGCTCAATTTAAGTGGTCCATTGGTTATGAATTACACCGACAAGCAACCAAGTGTCCTCATAATACTGAAAAACCAGGCGGAGGCTTTCCCAATCCATGCCGTCATAGTCCTCTTCAAATCCGGAAAAATAATACTCCACAATGATGGCATCTTCGTAGACTTGAAATTGATTTTCTTCAACCAAGCCGCTGTCACTAACAATCTCATTGTAGCCGACTTCTTCAGGGTCGATAAAGTCCTGGGAATATATAAACTCTTCGTAATATTCACTAGGGGTAAGTTCTATATCGTCCCCTACGCCATCGTAGCGACCCCATACATATTTTTCCCTATCGTCAAAGAAATTTTCCATCTCCTCAGGCATAAACACCAGATCTTCATCTACATTGACATTACTGTACTGGGTAAAACGGACGCCTGCTTCGGGATGGGTAAGAGTGGCTAACTTTTCCTGATCCTTTTCTTTAAAGGCTTCCATGGCTTTATTGGAACGGTCTTCAATGACTCTGCGGGCTTCTTCCGGGGTGATGATCCCTTCTTGGGTATAATCCAGTTCACCCGGTGCAGGAAGTGCAACGAAATCTTCCTCTCCGTTGTCATCGTCATTCTTATCCTTGTCCTCATTCAAATCATTATCGTCGTTCTCATCGTATTCGTCATTCACATCATTGGTGGGCGCTCCATTGTTCTCATCATTCTCGACGGTGGGCGAACATGCAACAAGTATAAATAGAAGTGTAAGACCGAGCAATAACAACAACAGTTTTTTTAGCATAGT
>CAZTIJ010000112.1:0-7259 GCA_964613365.1 uncultured Clostridiaceae bacterium
TCCAGTCGCAAATCATTCGTTAATTTCCACCGAAGAGACCTCTTAAGTCCGGCGGTTTTCATTTCTTCACTGGGAATGTTTCCCGATGCCTCTGTAGGAACCTTAATCTCGATGCCCGATTTATCATTTAACCCTAATTCCTTTGAAAACTCCAACATTTCATCTACGCTCATACTGAAGGGGAGAGGTCGTTCTCTGGAGTAATCATAATTCCGAAGAATAGAGCCAAAATAAATATTATTCGAGTCCGCAATTGCTTCAACCAAATTTTGACTACCTAAAAGTCCCCTGTTTTGGTTCCACAGCCAGTTTCCAAAAATCTGATTACCTTCTCTCCCCACCTCGATATAACCGGTGTCCCGCATACGATAATTGGGATCCAGGCCATATTCCAAGGCTGCTAAACCGACAACCATTTTATATACCGAACCCGGTTGCACCGCCGAGCTGATGGCTATGTTTCTCAAAGGGGTGGGCGACAGGCGATCATTAGGATTTTCCGGTTGTAATTTCTCCCAGTCCTTGCTGCTGATCCCCGTGGTAAATAAGTTCGGATCAAAATCGGGGTAGTTTGCCAAGGCCAAGACCTTCCCCGTATTCACATCCAAAACCACGGCGGAACCGCTTCTTGCTTTATCATAGATTCTTCCCTGGGCATTTTGAAAGGTGTCCGTTCCCCAAGGGGTTTGATAGGTCCCCCCCTGTTGAATCGTATTGATTACCTCTTCTAGAATATTTTCCGTTTTTTCTTGTAGATTTTTATCGATACTGGTATAGATATTCTTCCCGGGAACCGGGTTGATCGTTTCAAGCGTCTCCAGTCTCCGACCTCTAGAGTCAACGATAACTTCCTCAGAGCCTCTTTTCCCTTGCAGATCTTCTTCAAAGGCGTGCTCGATACCTACTTTCCCAATGATATCATTTTTCTCATAACCCAATTCATCAACATAATACTTAATTTCATTTTCCGTTGCAATCCGGCCTACATGACCTAAAATATGAGAGGCCAAGGATTCATTAGGGTAATGCCTGATGGGTTTTTTCACTACATTTACGCCGGGGAATCTGTGAATGTTCTCTTCAATAGCAATCACTGAGTCCAGACCGATATCTTCAATAATCGTAACCGGTTCATATTGAAAATAGGAGCCTTGCCGTTGAATCTGGTCTCGAAAAATCATAACATCCCGTGCTTCTTCCTTCGATAACTGATGATCCATTCCAAAAACGTCTTCCCGGATGTATTCAAAGGTCTCTTTTGCCGTCATGTCATAGTCTTCAATTCCATAACTGCCCATCCACCGTTCTTTATTGAGCTCTTCTCGAAACTTCCAGTTTGCGATAGAAATAGGCACGGATATTTCTGAAGCTTCATTGATAAAGAATTTCTGCGCTTCACCGTCTTCAAGATCCTCCAAATCGTAACGGTATTTTAAAATTTTAAAAGCTTCCTTTGCATCGGAGGCTTCTTCCAGATCGTAGGTCTCCTTCCATTGCTGAATTTTTTGATCATAGGTAAAGTATGGGGCTTCCTGATCGGAAAAAACAATGGGAAAATCATCTTCTTCCAAATCTTCATTACTTCGGAGGATTCTGGTTAATTCCAAGGCCATATCGTTAATGTCGGCATCCACCGTCTCATTCCGCATGATTTCAATATTATAACTGACATTGTTTCTGGCCAGGGATTCTCCGTCCCTGGTATAGATCTCCCCTCGAGGAGCCGGTGTGGAGATGGTTTTTAAAATACTGTTCGCTGCACGATTTCTGTAAACTTCTCCATCCACGATCATCAAACTTGCTAATCGGAGGAAAATCACAGCAAACACGGCCAACATGCCAAAACCTAAAATTACATATCTTCTTATAGTTTTCTTATCCATGGTCACCATCCATCACCGCCCCTAATATTTTGCTTCTTTCATTCTACGGTTATAAAACTTACTGAACAAAGTGTATATCAACAGTATAAAGACACTATTGTATGCAATTTCAATAAATGTATTAAAACTAAAGTAATGAGCAAGTCTCACCGTATACCCCATTAAGTAAATAAAAAACAAACTGAATAAATTATATATTACTATTGAAAGCCCCCCCAACACTAAGGGGGTTAAATAACTTTCCTGAACCATTTCCTCTTGAATAATGGATATACCGTAGGCCACCAATAAGAAAATAAAAGTATTCAAACCGATAAAGACACCGGTAACCGTATCCAATAATAAACCTGTATAAACCGCATATAGAAAACTTTCTTTAGGTTCTAAATAGACACTCATAACAACGATTAACAACAAGCTTGTATTAAGCGTAGCGCCGCCAATACTCACAAGGTTTAAAATAGTCGTTTGCAATATGACATTAGCTGTAAGAACTCCAATAATTATTATTTTATTCATAACGTCTCCTTCTAACAGAGGGCTTTCACTCCTCTTTTTCCATAACCATAACAAGAACACGATTGATTTTTTGAAAATCCACTGCCGGATCAACGGTCACCGCATCTAGTAACTGATCACTGGACTTTCCGATTTCCGTAACTTCTCCTATGGAAACCCCTTCGGGGAAAATTCCTTGTCCTGAAGTAACTAATTGATCCCCTATTTCAACCTCCATACGAGGATCAAATAGATAACCTTCTAAATTATCCGTGACACTGCCTTGGACAATTCCTTCTACGTTGGTGTCCCGTAAAACCTTAAAGCTTATCGCACTATTACTGTCTGATATGGACATCACCCTTGACCAGTTGTCCCCCACTTCAATAATTCTACCAACCAATCCCTGTTCACTAAGGACTACACTGTCCTGTACCACACCATGACTTTCTCCCGCATTTATGGTAAAGACATTAAACCAGTCAGCATGGGACTTAGAAATGATACGAGCTGCAATCGGTTCGCCATGGTCCTCTGAGGATACAAAGTTTAATGCTTCCTGCAGTCCTCGAAGCTCCTCTAACTCACTTTCGGAAAGACGGGCTTCGATTAATTCTTGCTCCTTTTCCAGCAAGCTTTGTTCCAGTTCCCTATTTTGTTGATTCAACTGAGCAAAATTAGCAATATCGTATACTCTATCCTGTATCCCGTGGATCGGTGTCATAACAGCTCGTTGAATAGGTGTTATAATGTTCCCTACCCAACGTTCCACCATAGTTACTTCTTCTCTTTCTCCTGATGTAATCCCCATAAAGATTACAGTAAGTATTAACAGTATCGTAACTATAGTCGCTATTTTTCTGTTGATAAAAGATTTACTCATTATTGTCACCGTCACTTTTGAATTTTTCAATTATTTTCCCATGTTTTTCTAATAATTGGTTCATTGATAGATCTTCATTGTAGTTCTCTTTAAAATAATCTCTTATGGTCGGTATGGAAAGTCCCATCACATTAAAATAGTCACCTTCGATTTTTTCTATCAACAATTCTCCCTTATTTTGAATTCCATAAGAACCGGCTTTATCCATATAATGGTTTTGATCCAAATAAGTTTTGATTATTCTTTCATCTAAGTTTTTAAAATATACCTCCGTCTTATCGGCCTGTTGAAAATAGATTTCTTTGATACTATCGATAATTATGGTCGCTGTAATCACCGAATGCTTTTTTCCCGATAGACTTTTTAGCATTGCAAAAGCCTCCCTGCGATTCCGAGGTTTTTCAAGAATTTCTTCCCCTAGGTACACTATGGTGTCTGATGCAATAACGATATTTTTTTCCTTACAAATCTCGGGCCTGAATGCTACAGCTCGCGCTTTTTTTCTTGCAATAGCCATCACTTTCTCCTCTATGGGTTTATCATTTTCATCAATGGTCTCGTCCACATCACTCTGGAGCACCATTAATTCCAACCCTAAATCTTGTAGTAATTCTTTTCTTCGAGGGGATTTTGATGCTAGTATAAGAAATCGACTCACTATTAGACACCCCATTATAATTGTTTTGTAAGGCTTTCCGTCACCGAGTTCTTTATTTTTGTTAAGGTCAGGTTTGAAGTTAAACCAATGAAGATACCGGTAAAAATACTGGCAAACATCAAGATCGGCAGGTAAATAAATATCCTTATGTTATTAATGATCAACGCCGCCACTAAGAGTTGAGCGACATTATGGGCAAGGGCTCCAAACACACTGACTCCGATTAAGCTGAACTGACGTTTGAAGTATTTGTATATAAACCACATGGCTACAGTACTGAGCAAGGCTCCTGCCATGCTATAAAACATTGACGTAACAGCTCCCGTCGCCAAACCTCCAAGAAAAGACCGTAATATATTTACCGTCAAGGCACTTTTCAATCCCAGCAAAACCAAAGTAATTAAGCCGATAATATTTGCTAAACCAAGCTTAGCACCAGGTGCCAGCCCCACAAAAGGATTGGGAATAAAGCCCTCGATAATATGCAGTGCTAGCCCTAAAGACACTAAAATTGCTAAATAAATCATTTTCTTTAGTTTCATTCTTTCTCACTCGTTTCTGTTCCAATCTATATTTATAGTTCAAAATGCTGATTCTTTGCTGATTTTCCACAAGGTGAACACACTAAGATTTTAACACTTTCTGCCAATGCTTACAAGCTAAAATTACAAGGATAAACAAAGCTAAAACCCTTACCATAATGAAAACTTCCGCATTATCGTAAGGGTTCTATGTTGGAATAAAGACTATTTTCTCTTTTTCATATCAATAGCATCCTTCGGACACTTTTCAGCACAGACACTACATCCAATACATTTGTCTTCATGGACTAAGTGTTTTTCCTTCACTTCCCCTTCAATGGCGTCCACTGGACAGGCTTTCGCACAGATATTACATTTAATACATTTCTCCTGAACAATCTCTGCTTTTTTTCTGTTGTTTATATCCCCTTCAATGGCCTGTGTAGGACACTTTTCAACACAAACATGACAATTTGTACACTTGCTATAATCAATAAAAGCCAAATTGTTTTCAAAGTCTATTGCATCGAAAGGACAGGATTTAACACAGATTTGGCACCCTATACAGCCCACATCGCATTTTTGACGTACAATTTTACCTTTTTCTTCGTTTTTACAAGTAATCACCACTTCTTGACTTTCAGGAACCATGTCAATGACATTTTTAGGACAAACCTTCACACATTTTTCACAGCTGATACAAAGGTCCGGGTCAACTTTAGCAATTCTATTATCCGTAATATGGATGGCATCTACAGGGCATTCCCTAACGCAAGTTGAAAGGCCCAAACATCCGTAATTACAAGACTTACTACCTCCGTTGAATTTACTTGCTGCTTTACAGTCTTCAATGCCTTGGTAATCAAAATCCTCTTTGGCTTTTTTGTTATCCGCATTACAAATAACCTTAGCCACTTGTCGCTCACCTACATTAGCTTCTACTCCCATGACTTTGGCAACTGCTTCAGCTGTTGATTTGCCTCCTACGGGACAGCCATCTACCGAAGCTACCTCCTCAACCACGGCTTTTGCAAAGCTGGAACATCCGGGGTAACCACATGCTCCGCAATTTAATCCGGGTAACGCATCATTCACTTCTTGTACTAAAGGGTCTAGTTTTACAGCAAACTTCTGAGACGCAAAGGCCAATCCTCCTCCAAATATTAAGCCTAAGCCCCCTAAGCTTATTACGGGATAAATAATCTCACTAATATTCATATAATCACCTCTCTATACTAGACCGGAGAAACCAAGAAATGCTAGGGACATTAATCCCGCAGTCAGTAGGGCTATTGGAAATCCTTTAAAAGGTTGTGGTACATTTGCAATTTCCAGTTTTTCTCTAATGGCCGCAAATAACACAATGGCCAAAGAGAAACCTACCGCAGCCCCAATGGCATGAACTATGGTTTCCACGATATTGTAGTTTTCTTGAATATTTAGAATGGTAAGGCCTAGCACCGCACAGTTTGTGGTGATCAAAGGCAGAAATACTCCTAAAGATTGGTATAGCGCAGGACTTGTCTTTTGAATAACCATTTCTACCAACTGAACTAAAGATGCAATGACCAGAATAAACATAATGGTTTGCATATATTGAAGATCTAAGGGATCTAATATATAGTTTTGTACGATGAAAGTAATAATCGAAGCTAAACTCATAACAAAAGTTACAGCCATCCCCATTCCAAAAGCGGTTTCCACTTGTTTGGACACTCCCAAAAATGGGCATATTCCTAGAAATCTTGATAATACAAAATTATTTACCAGAATAGCACTAACAAGAATCGCAAATAACGACGAAACTGATAAATCTAGCATAATCCTAACCTCCTATCTATTTGATTCTTTTTAAAATCACTACATTGAAAAGTGCCGTTAACAAACCTAGAGCTAAAAATGCACCGGGAGGTTGAGCCATAATGCCCATTGCCGGATAAGCTTCTCCTAGTAATTCAACGCCAAAAATCGCTCCATTTCCAAATAATTCTCTGACGGCACCTAAAACAACCAGCGCCAAAGTAAAACCTAGTCCCATGCTGATTCCATCAACAATAGACGAGGGTGTAGAACTTTTCGACGCAAAAGATTCTGCTCTTCCAAGAATCAAACAGTTTACAACAATAAGTGGTATGAAGATTCCCAAGGCATCATAAAGCTCCGGTAGATATGCATTCATAACCATACCGATCATAGTTACAAAGGTAGCAATTACTACAATAAAACTGGGAATTCGAATCTTGTCCGGTATAAAATTCTTCATTAAAGCTATCACGGTATTGGAACCTAGAAGAACAGCGGTTGTCGCAAGGCCCATGCCGAGCCCGTTAGTAGCAGTGCCTGTCACAGCTAAAACGGGACACATTCCTAAGAATTGGATGAAAACCGGGTTTTCTTTTACAATTCCATTTTTTACAATGTTGCCCATATTCATGTTAACACCTCCATCTCTAGTCTCTTAGTTCACCTTCAAAAACATCGGTGGCTGCATTGACTCCATTTACGACAGCATTCCTAGAAACAGTTGCGCCGGAAAGTGCATCTACTTCCAGTTCCGTATCTGAAGACTGCCCTTCAAACTGATCTTTAAAATCTTCTTCTGTTATGCGGTCTCCTAATCCCGGTGTCTCGGATTGGCTTAGGATTTCTATACCGGTAATTTCTCCGTCCATATTGATCCCGGTCAAAATCTCAATTGGACCATCATAACCGTTCGCTACGGTTTTTATTGTAAAACCAACAAGATTATCGCCTTCGAAAACCTCATAAATTTCCTCTACAAGATCATAGGCTAACATATCTCCGTCATCAAGGAT
>CAZTIJ010000113.1:0-7164 GCA_964613365.1 uncultured Clostridiaceae bacterium
CGACAGATGCATGGTATTGGAGATATCCCCATTGGTAAGACCCCGGGCGATGGCCTGTAGGATCTCCACCTCCCGCTCCGTCAACTCCTCGACCAAATAGTCCGTTGTAGACGGGGAAGGGGACGGAGACGGGGCGGAGGGTTCTTTATCCGGGGCAGTTCTTTGGTCTTCGGTCTGAAGCTCCCCGGCAACGGTTTGAAGAAACTCCGTAAAGCCGTGATCCTTCTTTAAGGCTTCGGGGCGGTGCCGGGGATCAAGGAGACGCTGAAACACCGGAGCAACAAAGGCTCCCTCCTCCAGATAGATCTGATGATAACCGTAGCCCTTTCCAAGGCGTAGGGCCTTTATCACCCGGTCCTCCGCCTCCCTATTCCGGCCCCGTAGCTCCATTAGATGGGCCTCCAACAAAAGAACCTCCATCATCAGCCGCCGGGACACATCGTGCTGGGGCAGGTCCTTTAGGGCTTCGATGGCCTCTTCCCCCTGGCGGGTACGGTTTTCCAACAGGAGCAGGCGAATGTTCACCAGGGGCGGGCTTCCCGGGAAGAAAATCCCGGTGAAATCCTGAAGGTTCGAGTTTTCCAGTTCCTCCCGGGCCCTTTCAATTTCTCCCTTGGCGATGAAAAGCTTTGCCTTCCAGGAATGCATCAGCCCTTCAATCATTTCCGGCAGCGGAGCCTCCCGTTTCATATCCTCCAGGCGGTAGAGATATTCCAGCCCTTCGTCGTAGGCCTTCCTTGACAGACAGTGGCCGGCCATAAACACCATCAGCATGGCATAAAGAACCCCCTCGGACTCTCCCAGCACCAGGCCCCGGTTGGCACAGCGAATCCCTTCTTCCAGGTCTCCCCCTTCCCGAAGGTATTCACCCAGGAAGGTCCAGTAAACCCCCACCCGGGGAAGTCCGGCATAGCCTCCCTTCTTGGCGGCTTCCAGGGACTCCTCGGCAAAGCGCCTGGCCTGGTACAGATCCCCTTTGATCCACAGAACCTTTAACAGATTCATGACCACGGTAACGGTGCTTAGGGAGTTTCCCGAGCGGAGACTCCAGCGATAGGCCTCCCGGTAGATTTCATAGGCCCCGGACAGATCCCCGCTAAACACGGTTACGTCCCCCAGCACCACCGCCCCGGAGATTCGCCAGAAATAGGCGTCCTCCGGGAGGTAGGCCAGGGCCTTTTTCGCACTGGCCATTCCCGCCTCCAGATCGCTGTTGAACAGATGGAAGGTGGTGCGAAGGGTCTCCAAAATCCCCAGGGCCTCCCGGTCGGAGTCGTCGTTGATGGCCTCCGCCTGGATGAAGCACCGTTGGGTCTCCTCCATGTTCCCTTTAAAAAGATGCATAAATCCGTAATACACCGTCAGTCGCAGGGAATTTCTACGAATCTCTTCGGGGATCCTATCCAACCAGTGAAGAAACCGGTTAAACCCCTCGGTCTCCCACAGGTAGTCCGTCCGGTAGCTAAGTACCTCGGCGGCTCCCTGGTAGTCCCCGGCCTTTAGGTATAAGTCCACCGCCTCCCCCGGGTCTCCCTGGTCTTCAAACCACTGGGCCCCCCGGCGATAAAAATCCCCGGGTAGTTTTTTCCCTTCCCGGCTTTGGTGTCGAAGAAGGATCTCCCGAAACAGGGAGTGATAGCGAAACCACTTTCCCTGTTGATCCAGGGGTACCAGGAACAAATTCTCCCGGAGGAGGGTTTCGATGATCTCTTGGCTGTCTTCCCGGTCCAACAGGCTGTCGGTAAGGGCCGGAGAAAAACGGGGCAGGCCCCCGGTGGCCATTAAAAATTCCCGAATTCTCTTGGGCTGTCGGTTTAGGGTCTCCTCACTGAGGTAGTGAAGGATCTGCTGATGGTCTCCGGTGAGGCCGCTAATCACCTGTTCTAAAGTGGTACCCCCTCCCAGGGATCCAATGACCAGCTGCAGGGCCGTCACCCAGCCTTCGGTCCTTTCCCAGAGGGTGTTCCTGTCCCCGGGGGAAAGATTGAGCCCCGCCGCCTCCCGTAAAAAGGTTTCCGTCTCCTCCGGGGAAAAGGCCAGCTTATCCTGCTGTACCTCCAACAGCCGGCGCTTTGAGCGCCACTGATGGATCGGCCAGGGGGGCTCCCTTCGACTGAGAATCACGGGCTTGATGCTTTCCGGCAGGTTTTCCAGGAAAAATCCCATGGCCCGGTGAATCTCCGGATCTCCGATGTGGTGATAATGATCCAGTAAAAGGTAACAGGAGCTGCTTTTGCCGTGGAGCTCATTCAACAGCGGGGTTAAAATCCCCTCGAAGGTGAAGCTCCCTTCCGCCAACACGTTGTAACGGCTGAGCATATCCAGACTAGCTTTTCCCACGTCCCGGTATGCCTTTCCCAGGGCATGGATCAAATAGGTGAAAAAACGTTGAAAGTCGTCGTCCCTCTCGTCGATGTTGTACCACACGCCGGGGGACTTTTCCTGTTGGATCCACTGAGCGGCGGCAGTGGTCTTTCCGTATCCCGCCGGGGAGGTAAACAGAATTATTTGAGGATAGGGGTCTTCCTCGCGGACAGTGTCCTTCAGCTGACCGATCAGGTTTTCTCGACGAACCCTGTTGGTGGGTATCCGGGGCGGCGATAGCTTTCGTTCCAGAATCATGGACTCTTGAACCATGGGGTTTCCTCCTCACTGATTT
This sequence comes from uncultured Clostridiaceae bacterium, assembly GCA_964613365.1. Classification (GTDB taxonomy): domain Bacteria; phylum Bacillota; class Clostridia; order Peptostreptococcales; family T1SED10-28; genus Isachenkonia. The sequence continues at coordinate 2,660 of CAZTIJ010000113.1, forward strand.
GGTGAAACTTTTCTCATTTACTGTTATGATACCACAAAGAACAGCCCTCCACTCAAAAAAATGCGCCGGATTATCCGACGCAGTGCTGTTTATTTTCCTTTAATTTCGGAAGCACGGATTCGATGAATACCCGGACAATCTCCGGATCGAAATGGGTGCCGCTTCTTTTTTCCAGTTCTTCCGCGGCCTTTTTGGGGGAAAGTTCCTCCTTGTAGTATCGGTCTTTTCCCAGGGGATAGTAAAGACTGCATCGAAGACCGTCGTAAAAGTCCAACACCGCCATTACCCGGGCGAGGTAGGGGATCTCCTTTCCCTGAAGCTTTCCGGGAAAACCCTCCCCGTCGAAGCGTTCATGATGATGAAGGATCTCCTCGGCGATGGCGCCGATGGCCCGAAAAGAGTTGGCGATGCGGTAGCCGATTTCCACATGGTTTTTGTACTGCTCCCATTCTTCCTCTTTCAGGGGCTCGTTTTTGTTCAGGATTTCCTTGGGCAGGGACAGCTTTCCGATATCATGGTATTTAATCAGCATTTCCAGCCGCCTTTGTTCCTTTTCCTCGAGATTAAGGGCGGCCCCCATCCGCTTACCCGTCACCATCAGTTCCGGGCTGTGCTGCATGTCCCGGTACTCGGCGCCGTAAAACTTCAGGATGAAGCGCTGCAGCATCATGTTGTCCTCATCGTCCTTGACGTCGGTTTTGTTCCGATACATCCGGTCCTCGGCCTGTTTGATCACTTCCCCGGCCTTCCGGCCCACCCGTTCCTTGGTGGCCACGCCCGTGGCCAGACTCAGAGGGGTGAGACCCACGGACTGATTTTTCGCCAGTTCCTTAATTCTTTCCGCAATTTTCCCGGCATCCTTCTCCGTGGTGCCCGGAAGAAGCACCACGAACTCGTCTCCCCCCCAGCGGGCGGTAATGTCCTCCTGTCGCGTGGCTTCCTTCAGTACTTCTCCGGCTTTTACCAGGAGCTGATCCCCCACGTGATGACCGAAAATATCGTTGGCCAGCTTCAGTCCGTTCACGTCAATGGTGATCACACTGAGGGGCAGGTTTCTCGCCACATCCAGCCGCCTTAGCTCCTCTTCGTAAAAGGTGCGATTGTACAGGTCCGTTAAGGGGTCGTGGAAGGTCAGATGCTTCATTCGCTGTGCCTTTTTGTTTCGTTCGGTGATGTCCTCGGCGGAGCAGATCACGTACTCCACCTGTCCGCCGGCGCTGACCTTCGGGGTTTTGGTCACCGCCAGCAGTCGTTTTATTCCCTGGCCGTTGGTAATTTCATGTTTGCTTTCGATTTTGTCTTTCCTGTGAAATACCCGGCGATTGCTTTTTAGCACCAGGGCATATTCCTCGTTGTTCAGCAGTTCTTCCAAGGGGGAGTTTTCCAGGTCTTTTTTTCGACGATGGAAAAACTGGGCAAAGCTCTGATTCACCTTTCCCAGGGTCTTATCATCCTCTAAGTACCACACCATGGGGTCGATGTGATCCAACAGCAGGCGCTGGCTTTCCACGGTTTTTTTCAGTTCTTCCCGGGCCTCGATCAATCCGAAACAATTGCGCACCCGAACAAGAACCTCCTCCTTGGAATAGGGTTTGATGATAAAGTCCCTGGCCCCGAGTTTTAGTCCCTTGATCCGATCCTCCATGGTGTTTAGGGCGGTGATGAAGATCACCGGGATCTCCCGGGTGGCTTCCCGGGATTGCAGGGCCTTTAGGACCTGATAGCCGTCCATGTCCGGCATCATAATATCCAGCAGCACCAGGTCCGGAGGATGGGTACGGACCCGTTCCAGGGCATCCCGACCCCTCTTGGCCGTTATGATTTCGTAGCCCTCCGGGGCCAGTATGGATTGTAACAGTTCCACATTCACTTTGTTGTCGTCCACCAGCAACAGGCGTTTTTCCATTGATTTCTTCCTTTCTATGTATCCAAACCCTCATTGGGCCTATATCCGGTACTTCGGTACCATTTCAGTATAATCCAACAAAGAACTTTTATCAATAGAGATTCTTTTGGATTCTTCCCCGGCATCCTTTTCCTTTCAGTCTACACAGATTGTATCACAAAAAAATGCATTCGACAGCATTCGACAAGTCCTGTTTTTCAAAAAAGACATAAAAAAACAAGACATCCGAGTTTTACAGTCACTCAAATGCCTTGTGTATAATTAAATTAATGGAGCTGATGAGCGGAATCGAACCGCCGGCCTCCTCCTTACCAAGGAGGTGCTCTACCTCTGAGCCACATCAGCCCGTTGTTAACGACAAAATTTATTATACAACAGAATGGGGTCCTTGTAAACCGTTTTTTTTATTTTTTTTCCCTTGGGAGAAACCTTTTCTAATATCCCCTGTGTTCTTCCGGTTTTTCCGATGGCTTTTTCTTCTTTCGATCCCCCAGCTCCTGGATCTGAACGTCCTCGATTAAGCCGTCCTTCATGGTGACAATTTTAAGTTTGATGTCTCCGATGGTAAACTCGGCGCCGGGTTCAATGGGCTTGCATTCGTCCTCGGACAGTCGGCACAGCAGGCCGCCGATGGTGGTGCCTTTGTCCTCGGGAATGTTGGTATCAATGTCAAAGTTGATGTTTTTAATCGGCGAGGCGGCGGATAAAATCTTGCCTTCCCGAAGCATGTACTTCGACGTGACCAGATACTTCTTGATCCCGAATACGATGGCGATGGCTGCGGTGGCCAGTAAAATGTCGATCATGGTATCACTGTATACCAGCATTTTCCGTGCGGTGGCGAATAAAATCAGATCCAGTACCGCCACGGAGGAGTGGGATAGCAGCATCAGCACCAGCTCAATACCGATGATCAGCAGCAGGGCCATACTCAAAAATTTCTTGACAAAATCATAGCTTTCCACCATATCCAGGGATGGGATGGTAACAATGTAGCGTATTACCGTAAACAGTCCCACGATCATTCCGATGGTCAGCAAAAAAGCTAAAACAACCTCCACGTGATTGGCACCCTTGACCAACCAATGTCTGAATTTGTCCATTACGTCCCTTCTTTCTATAATATTCATGATGGATAATATAAATGCAATATCTACCAATTTGAATTCTACCATAGTTCCCGATCCTTTACCAGTGGGGGAAAATAGATTAACAATTCAGAATTTATTGAAAGCAGCTTCCCGTTTTTCCGCTCCCCCGGAACATGAAAAAGGTCCCTGAAAAAGGGACCTTAGGCAATCCGTGTCTTGATCCAGCCCGGGGGCCTATACATCGATATCGATCAGCAAATCCCGGTTAAGGCAGTGCATATTGACCACGGTGAAAATCATGGTTTTCGCAAGACTTGCGGTAATGTCGTCGTGGTCATACCGGGGAGAGACCTCTCCGATGTCGAAGCTGACCACCTTTTTTGACCGCATCAGCTGTTTGATCACCTTAATGGCGATCTCCGGGTCCACGCCCAGGGGCTGGGCGGCACTGACCCCGGGGGCGAAGGCCGTGGAAAAGGCGTCGGCGCACAGGGTAAAGTAAATGCTGTCCTGTTCCCGAAGAAACAGCTCGATGGACCCTTTGACTTTTTCCATTTTGCCCTCGATCATATCCTTGCCCAGAATATGGGAAATGCCCAGGGCCTCCGCCTGTTTAAACAGATCGATGGTGTTGCTCTGCTTTTGAATCCCCGCCACGAAGTAGTGAAAATCCTGGTCCGTTTCCCTGCAGTAATCGGCGATTTGCCGGAACATGGACCCGGAACTGCCTCCCTGGGGATAGGGGCGGATATCAAAGTGGGCGTCGATGTTGAAGATCCCGGGATTCTTCTTTCCGATCTTCCGGAAATAACGTTCAATCCCCATATAATGGCCGTAGGCCACTTCATGACCGCCCCCCAGGATGATGGGAAAGAGGTTCAAAGAAAGGAGGCGCTCCACGGCTTGGGCCAGGACCTGCTGGCTTTTTTCCAGATCTTCGTCGATGCAGATCACATCCCCGGCATCCAGCAGCCGTACCTCCTCTTTGAAATAGCAGGGCAGATTGGACAGCTGTCTTCGAATGCTGTCGGGTCCCTTTCTTGCCCCGAGGCGGCCTTTGTTCCTTCGAATCCCCTCATCGCTTTGAAAGCCTAAAAAGGCAAAGGCGGTGCCCGTAAAGGGGGTCAAATCAGGATTTCTCAGATCCAGGGCCCGGATCCATTGATGCCAGCGAAAGGCTTCGAAATTTTCCCGGCTGTCGATCCGTCCCTGCCAGTTCTCGGTATTCATCGGTTGATAATGGGGTGCTTTCATAATCTCCCTCCTTTTATAAAAGGTTTACTTGATTGTTAAGTTTCGATAACGGTTTAGGGCACCGATCACTTCCAGCTTTCTGGGCATTGCCAGGTTTCCGGGATGACCCCGGAAGGTGGCGATCCCCTCGAGGCCCTGTTGCTCCATAATCCCATAGGTCTCTTCTAAAAGCGTATTCAAATCCTTTTTCTCGTCCACCTTTTTGTTGATCAGGTACTTAAAGATCTCGCCGATGCTGTTGGTCTGGCTGGGAT
>CAZTIJ010000114.1:0-7059 GCA_964613365.1 uncultured Clostridiaceae bacterium
TGAAAAATTTTCAATAGAAAGATATCATAGAATTAACACAATTTTAGGAGGTTGAATATGAAAAAAACATGGAATCTGGATGCTTTATATCCGTCCTTTGAATCTCAAGGTTTTCAGCGGGACTTTGAATTATTGCAAAACAAAATTCAAGAGATGACCCGATGGGCGAAGGAGAACCTGAAAAGTCCGGAACAACCGGTTGAAAAGTTGAAAAAAGTACTTAAGGACCAGGAGGAAATCGGCGGCTTAATGCGGAAGTTGATGACCTATGCCAATCTTCGCTCCGCAACCAACGCCCGGGATGAAGAGGCCACAAAATATATGGAAAAGATCAATAAATCCATGACGGAGCTGACCAAAGCCACGGTACTGTTTGATAAATGGTTAAAGGAGCGGGAGGATTTAAATGCGTTGATCGACTCCTCGGAAGAACTTCAGGAATATGAATTTTATTTAAGGGAAAAACACCGAAAGACCCGGTATCTTCTCAGTGAAGAGGAGGAGATAACCATTGCAAAAATGCAGGAGACCGGCTCAAAGGCCTGGTCCAATTTGCAAAACGTAATCTCCTCTACTCTCATGGTGGATATTGAACTGGAGGGCAAGGCACAAAAACTGCCCCTGCCGGCGGCAAGAAACCTAGCCTTCCATAAGGATCCCGAGGTTCGAAAAAAAGGTTATGAAGCGGAACTGAAAGCCTATGAAAAAATCGAAGAGTCCTCGGCGGCAGCCCTTAACGGGATTAAAGGAGAGGTGCTCACCACCACCAAAATGCGGGGATATGACAGTCCTTTGGAAGAGACGGTGTTAAAATCCAGAATCGATGAAAAGACCCTGGATGCCATGCTTAGTGCCATGAAAGAGAGTCTGCCGAAATTCCGGGAGTATTTTAGACGCAAGGGAGAACTTCTGGGGCATAAAAAGGGGCTTCCTATCTATGACCTGTTTGCTCCCATGGGAGAGGCGGACATGGCTTTTACCTATCAGGAGGCCCGGGATTATATTCTAAAGAATTTCAAAACCTTCAGTCCCGAACTGGAGAAGTTCACCGAAAAAGCTTTTGATAATGAATGGATCGATGCTGAGCCCCGGGAGGGAAAACGGGGAGGCGCTTTTTGTGCCAACATCCATCCCATCGGAGAAAGTCGGATTCTTGCCAATTTTGACGGCAGTTTCAGCAATATGACTACCTTAGCCCATGAATTAGGCCATGCCTATCATGGAGAATGCCTGAAAAATGAACACCTGCTCAACAGCGGATACACCATGCCCATTGCGGAAACCGCTTCGATCTTTTGCGAAACCATCGTGGTAAATGCTGCCCTGAAGGAAGCCGATGAAAAGGAAGCCTTCACCATTTTAGAGGCCAATTTGCAAGGGGCGGGACAGGTAATTGTGGATATTATGGCCCGATTCCTGTTTGAAAGCAAGGTCTTTGAAATACGGGAAGACCATGCCCTATCAGTACAGGAACTAAAGGACACCATGGTGTGGGCACAAAAACAGGCCTACGGCGATGGGCTGGACCACGATGCTCTGCACCCCTATATGTGGGTCAACAAACCCCATTATTATTCGGCGGGTCTCAGTTTTTATAACTTCCCCTATGCCTTCGGACTGCTCTTTGCCAAAGGGGTTTATGCCGAGTATCTAAAGCGGGGAGAAGCCTTCGTTCCCGAATACACCAAACTGTTGAAGGCCACGGGAAAAAATGAAATTAAGGATGTGGCCGGTATGGTAGGGATCGATGTGCAGGATCCGAAATTCTGGAAGAGTTCCTTAGGGCTTATTGAAAAAGATATTGAAGAATTTATCCGACTCAGCCAAGAAATCCAATAGATCGGAAAAAAGGGAAAGGATTTTCCGGTTTTGTTTCGGAGAAAAGGGGTATCAATGGAAGGTAGCATAGGGCTGAATTTTTCTACCCTTCCTTGAAAGAGGAAAAAATTCCTGGAAATGTTGTTAAATTAATATCAATTTCCATTGACTTTTTCGGTAAGAGTAAGCTATGATAATATTGTAGCAATTAAATACGGAGGTGTATAAGAATGAAAAGTTATAAGGACATTTTAGCAATGGCAGTGGAAAACGAAGTGGAAGCCCATGAATTTTACAAGGCGGCGGCCGAGAAGATCCAGGACAAGAATCTAAAGAAAACCTTTGAAGATCTGGCGGAGGAAGAAACGAAGCATAAGGTTCTGCTACAGGGCTACTTGGAAAATGACATGAAAACCATGAAATTCAAAGAGAACAAAGACTTTCAACTATCGGAAACCGTAGAGGAAAAAACCCTGACCACGGACATGAGTTTCAAGGATGCCATCGCTTTGGCCATGAAAAAGGAAGAGGAAGCCATGAACATGTACCGTCAATTTGCAGAGGCCAGTGAAGATGATAAGCAAAGAGAAACCTTTGAAGAACTGGTAAAGATGGAGCAACAACACAAAACCAGACTAGAGGATATTTACAGCAACGCCGCCTTTGCGGAAGTTTGGTAATCGGGAAAATAAATAGCAAGGGATAAAAAAAGCTCACTCCTTAATTGCTTAAGGAATGAGCTTTTTTATAGATTTCGGTTTTGTCGGCGGCCTTCAGGAGTTTTTCCGTTATCCCTGCGATCAGGAGAATTATGAAAATATTTACCGTGAATCGGGTGAGCATGAAGGTCCAGCCCAGGGCACTGGCCTCAAACAGCAACAGGGGGATTTTCGTTGTGGACCAGGCACCGATAAAAATCAGCACATTGGAGAACTTACTGCCCTTTTTCAGCAGAAGACCGGCGATGGGAAAGGCCACATACAAGGGTCCCGCCGCCAGGGAGCCCATTAGAAAGGCGATGAATTTTCCCAGGACTCCCGACTTTTCCCCCATAAGTTTCATCATGGTCTCCCGGGGAACCCATACATCCAACAGTCCCAGGATGATGAAAATCGGTGGAACCACATAAAGCATTTCCAGGGTATTATCCCTGGTATGGGCCAGGGAGGCAAATCCGATTTCCGGAAGGATAAAAACCATGAGGATGTTCATTAAAATCAGAATCAGTGGGAATTTGTAACGGTGAATAAACTTTTTCATCCTAATACCCCTCCAATCACTAAGGCTACCCCAAAGGAAAAACCGAAGGCCAGGGTATTGCGAATTACCGTGGCCCGTTTGCCGAAATACTGAATCTCCACGGGCAGGGTCACCACCCCTACCATCATCAATGTGGAAATAAAAACCGCAATTTGCATAAAGCCGGCCCCGTTATTCAATAGGGTGGAGGCCAGGGGAAAGGCCACAAATCCGGGGATCAAAGTGATGCCTCCCACAAGGGCCGCAAGCAACATGCCGAAAAATCCCGACTCTCCGCCGATTAGACGGGAGATGGTCTCGGGGTTGATCACCGAAAGCATCAGGCCCACAATCACCAGGATTGAAATAAACTGGGGAAGAATGTTTTCAAAGGCCTTCCAGGCCTTTCTCAGCGCCTGTCTTGTCTTTTGTCGATCCTTAACAAAGGAGAACAATAACAGGACGGCGGCCATTACATATAGAATGATGGTAAACATAGAAAGACTCCTTTCTTCCAACCCCCCCCAACGAGGGGGGTTGCTATCTGATATCATTATACGGAGCAAGGAACCTTTTGTCAATGAAAAGTAGGAGAAGGTCGTAAAAACAAAAAAAATGGGTAATAGAATAACAACAGAGAAAACAGATGTAAGGTTTAGGAAAGGACGGGGAAAGATCATGGATTATCGGGAACCGGGAAGGGAAGGGATACTGAAAATAATCATCCTGGAAGAGGTGGGATGAGGCTTTTCAAAGCTGAAGCCCATCGTGGATGAGGCGCTGAGACGGGGGAGTTTACAAGGTGAAATCACAATGATTTGTAATCCCTCGGAAATAAAAAAATACGGAGTGACAAAGACACCGGCACTGGTGATTGACGATGAAATTGCAGTGGAGGGATGGGTGCCGTCGATTTTTAGAATGCCGGAAATTCTTAATAATTACCGGTATTGATTTGTCCCCCGTTGATGTTTACCGCAAAGGAGGCAGAAAATGATTATTAAGGGAAAGTATAATGAAGCCAAGGTATTCAGTGACGAGCTGGAAGAACAGACCAGGGATCAGATTCAAACCCTGTGCGATCAGTGGTTTTTAAAGGAGGCAAAAATCCGGGTGATGCCCGATGCCCATGCAGGAATGGGATCCACCATCGGAACCACCCTAACGGTTACGGACAAGGTGGTACCCAATCTGGTAGGGGTGGATATCGGCTGCGGAATGCTGACGGTTCCCATCGGTAAAAAGGAAGTGGATTTGAGGAAACTGGATATGTATATTCGCGGGAACATTCCCAGCGGATTTAAGAACCATAAAAAGCCTCAAATCAACTATATTGAAGAAATCAAAAGCCTGAAGGCTATTTCCGCCTTGGATAAAAGCGCCGAGGAATTTAACAAGGCCCTGGGCAGCTTAGGGGGAGGAAACCACTTCATCGAAATTGATCGGGATGATCAGGAAGAGCAGTATTTGATTTTTCACAGCGGCAGCCGGAATCTGGGGAATCGGATTGCAAGGCACTACCAGAAAATAGCCCAGCACAATCTAAAGGATCAATCGGAGATTCCAAAGGACCTTTGTTATCTGGAAGGAAAGCAGTTGCAGGATTATTTACAGGATATGGATCTGATTCAGCGCTATGCAAAGGTTAACCGGGAAGTGATGGCAAGGAAAGTGTTGGAGGAGTTTTTCAACCGTCCCTTTGAATCGGAGGAAAGCTTTCATACCATTCATAACTACATTGACCTGCAGGACAACATTCTTAGGAAAGGGGCCATATCCGCAAAAAAAGGGGAAAAAGTGTTGATCCCCATCAATATGAAAGACGGCAGTCTTCTGGCAGAGGGCCTGGGCAATGAGGATTGGAACTATTCCGCACCCCATGGGGCGGGAAGGCTGATGAGCCGAAAAGAGGCGAAGCGGCAGCTATCCATGGAGGCTTTTAAACAGTCCATGAAAGGGGTTTACTCCTCTTCGGTCACGGCAAAAACCATTGATGAAGCTCCCATGGCCTACAAACCCATAGAGGAAATACTAAAGCATATTCACCCTACGCTGGTAATTTTGAAACATTTGCAACCGATCTATAATTTCAAGGCGAGCTAGCAGGCCAGAGGGAAAGGGATAGGAATCATTTCACATGAGGACCGACTCAACAGCACAGCCTCCGATGGAACCCGGTCGGAGGTTTAAGCTTTCAAAGAGGGTAATAATTCGGTATAATGGTATAATAACAAGGCAACACAATGAGAGGCAAAGAAAACTTATGAAACCGGAGGATGATCCATGGAATACGGGCCTTTTTTTTGGTTTATTTTGGGACTGATTTTAATTATTAAGGGAAGTGACTGGTTTGTGGAGGGGGCCGTGTGGATCGCCAGGGCCCTGAAGGTTTCCGACATTATGATCGGAGCCACCCTGGTCAGTCTCTGCACCACTTTGCCCGAAGCCATGGTATCCACGAACTCGGCTCTGAAGGGGAATACGGATATGGCCATGGGAAATGTATTGGGATCCATTGCCTTTAATTCCGGTGTGGTGCTGGCCATGATTCTGATTTTCACCCAGCCGAAAATCCGATACGGGAAAAACCTTAAACAAAACGCTAAAGAACTCCTTTTTTTCATTGCCCTGGTATTTTTCTTAGGGCTGGTATTCGGTGAGATCCACCGTTGGGCGGGGATTTTACTTCTGGTCTTTCTTGGGCTTTATCTGCTAAGAAACGTGGTGGAGGCTCGAAGGATTCAACGGGAGGAGAGACTGGAAAGGGGCATCGGTGGACGGGAAAAAGCACAAAAGGTCCAGGGGGGGACAAAAGAAATCCTGCATTCCCTTCTTATATTCGCACTGGGTCTGGGAATGACCGTGCTGGGAGCGGATTTACTGGTAAACAACGGAGAAATCATCGCCCAGGTTTTAGGGGTGCCGGATTTGATTATCGGCCTTACCATGACCTCCGTAGGCACTTCCCTTCCGGAGCTGGTTACCGCCATTTCCGCCATAAGAAAAAAAGCCCAGGATCTCTCCGTGGGCAATATTATGGGGGCGAATATTCTCAATATTATTTTGGTAATCGGAGTTATGGCCACCTTAGAGCCGGTGGCCATGAATCAAAACATTTTGCGCTTTCATCTTCCCTTTGCACTTTTCATCACCGGGGCCATCGGGATTTATGTCCACAGCAGGAAACGGCAACTGACCAAGGGTATGGGCTGGTCTTTACTGGGGCTTTACGGAATCTATCTGAGCGGGGTCTTACTCATGACCCTTTAAGAGCTCTTCAATGGTCCCGTGGGTTTCATATCCCTCTTTAAAGGTTACCAGGTTTGCCGGCTCTCCGTCCAGGGCTTTGGCCAGCTCTTCGGTGATTTTCTCCGAGGTGTTTTCCTCTTCCGAAGGAAGACGCTTTAAAATTTCGTCCTTTTGGGCAATCCAAATATGTCGCCAGTTTCTCAGGGCCACGACCCCCTTTTCCCCGAAGAGGGTCAGGGATAGGAAATCTTCCCGCCCCACATCGCAGAGACCGTTGATTAACACATTAACCCCGTTGGTAAGGCATCCCGTGGCCAGAAGTTCCCGTTCCGAAAGGTCTTCCTCCCCGGGATACTTTATTTGGGAATGGATGTCATAAATGTTTCCGTAAAAGCGCTGGAGCAACTGAATATAATGGGTGAAGACTTCCCGGGTAAAGCCTCCCTGTTCCCTGGTGTCGATCCAGGGGTTTTGCTGCCAGTGGCGGGGCCATTCCGCAAAATATCCCGTAAGCTCCACCCGCCGAAGCTTACCGATGAAATTTTCCTGAATCAGACTTTCCGCTTTTTTAACGGCATTGGAATAGGGGAGGGGGAAATTCATGGCATTGATAATGCCTTTTTCCTGGGCTGCGGTGTACAGGTCCAGGGCCTCTTTGGTGGAGTTGGCCAGTGGCTTCTCGCAGAAAAAGGCCTTTCCCGATTGGATGATGTTCATTCCCATGGCATGGTGATGCTTCGGGGGGACGGCCAA
>CAZTIJ010000115.1:0-6989 GCA_964613365.1 uncultured Clostridiaceae bacterium
GCATCAGTACCGTACTTCCTCCGATTAACCCTTTATCATAGTTCATGGTTTTCCTCCTTTTGGAATGAAAAGAATAGGACGATTTAAGTCGAAAATTTATACTTAGTAGGTCTATGTATAAATTATACATAGAACATCTATGCAAGTCAAGAATTATAAGAATATTTTGTGGTTTTGTTTTATATTAAGAGATTTTACGGTATAATAGCCTCAAAGGGAGTCACTGATTATCCAAAAGAAAAAAGAATATAAGTAAAAAAGCATATCAAAAAATAGGAGGCATGATCGTGGAGATTATTGGAAAAGCATAAACCATCAAAAGTTAGGAGGGTTCTGCCCATGAATCAAAGAAAGAGAAAGATCCCACCATCCATGGATGACTGGCTCAAAGAAGTAAAAAAAGATAAAAATGCCATCGAAGAAGGAATGTACCTTGTCCACAACGGGGTGGTTCGAAAAACGCCGAAGGCTAAAGTACGCCAGGGGATCGATGACGGAAGCATGGTAGAAAAACTGGAGTTTTCCTATGACTGGGAGAAGGTACAAAGGGTAATAGAGGAGACTAAAAAACTAGAGGGGATCTTTCATGGAAAAATGTGGTTAAATGAAGGGATACTGGCAGTCGGCGACGACATTATGTATGTCCTCATTGGAGGGGATATTCGACCAAGGGTGATCGATGCCCTGCAGTTTGCCGTGGGGAAAATAAAAAATGAATGCGTCACGGAAAGAGAAATGTCCGATTCATAATGGAATAGATAATAACATGGATAGTAAGCGGATAAATAGGTGAAGTTTCTACTTCTATGGAAAAGGAGGAATCCCCCGTGCTTTCAAGAGAGAAAATGAGGGTGGATCAAAAGCCCTATGAAATCGATTTAAAGAGATATGAACGGTTTCCCGTAACCAACCAGGCTTTTGCTGTAGTCAGCACAAGAGATATGGGAGAGCCCAGTTATTTGGGCTTTCTGGAGAAGATGCATCGAAGCCTGGGGGCTCGTATGAAAGCGGGGGATCAAGGATTTACACGGGAGGAAAATGCCAGGGATTTAGGAGCTAATGCTATGAATCTAATTCTAGGCTCCTATGGATTTCCCAATCATCAATTTTTACAATGGAAAACCATGATTGTTCCGGAACACCTTACAAAACCACCGGTACAGAATTCTGCTGAAGAACTATCTGAAATGGTGAAAAATACAGCAAAGCTTTATGGTGCGGATCTTACCGGGATTACGGAGCTGGATAAAAAATGGATTTATTCAAAGGATATGGAAAAGCCCTTTATTCTCACAGAGGAAGGGGAACCGGAAGAGACGGAAGCGGGTTTTTATATTCCGAAATCCATGAACCGGGCAATCGTATTGGCTTTTGTAATGGATGAAAAAATGATTGATAAGTCACCGGAACTGAAGGCCAGTGTAGCCACGTCCTTCGGATACTCCAGGATGGGGATTGCTGCGGTATCCTTAGCGGAATATATCCGGGCCTTGGGGTATCGGGCAATACCCTCCATGAATGACACTGCTTTGAGCATTCCCCTTGCCGTGGATGCCGGCCTTGGTCAATTGGGGCGTCACGGTCTTTTAATTACACCGGAGTACGGTTCCACCATCCGTCTTGCAAAAGTACTTACGGACATGCCCTTGGATTTGGACCAGCCCATCGATTTTGGAATTACCGAGTTTTGTGAAAACTGCTTTCTTTGTGCGGAGCAATGTCCAGCAGAGGCAATCAGTCACTGGGGACAAACTATGGAATGCAAACAGATTACTGGTAATTCCGGTGTGAAAAAATGGTATATAAAAGGGGAGCGTTGCTTAACTTTCTGGCAGGAAAACGGTGCCAGTTGTGCCAATTGTATTTCTGCATGTCCCTTCACCTACGGTTTTGAATCCATGCAATGTTTTGAATGCAAAGGATGTGCCGAGCGGGACCGGGGATGTATTTTACAAACCAATACCCAGTACCGGGTGAAAAACGGTTATTTAAAGCAAATACAGTGGGCGGACCGTGGAGAGATTATCCCCCCTCAAAGAGGGGGACTATAACAAAAAACGGTAAAAGGTTTGTTGAACCTTTTACCGTTTTTTTAGGATTTCAGCCACTGCCAAGCCTCATCAACTTCTGAATTAGTGAAGGTTTTCATTTCCATACCGGGAAACAGCTTGTCAAGTTTTGACAGGTTGCCCAGTTTTTCATCATTACCTAGGACAGCAATTTTGCTTATGTCCGAATAGTTTTTTACTGCCAGCTTTAAATCTTCTATAACTGCCCCGGCGGATACATCGGGTATTGCCTGCAGGCGTATTAAAATGTTGATCTCGCCGTGTTTTTCAACTTTTCTCTCTAAGGCAGGGCGAAGTTCCTCATAATCCTGTTCTGTAATTTTTTCTCCGATCTCCACTTCTAATATAGGTAGTCCTTCATTTTTCAAAATTTTAATCATTTATATCCCTCCTAATTCCATTTATACCCCAAGAGACTTGTTGTATTCATCGACCGGTAAGAAAGAACTCAAACCTATTATGTAAAAAAGGTGGTCCGCCGAAATTATTACATAAAACAACCTCCCTAGAAAAATAGTATAATGGCAAGGGAGGTTGTTCGTTTAATTTATTGCCCAGTTTACTGGTGTCCTTCTTCAGGAACAATACAAATGAATTTTAGGGTTTCCTTGCCGTTGTTTTTAAATTGATGGAGCTTTTCAGGGGGGACAAAGGCATAGGACCCTGACTTGATGGGGTTTTCCACACCGTCTAGCAATAAAGTCCCTTCTCCCTGGATTATATAATTTATGTGGGGCCAAGGATGGCTGTGTTTCGGCGTAAAACCATCCGGTGCCACTTCCATAATTCGCATCACATGATCTTTCCATCCTTCCTTCGGGGAAACGGCAACTTTCATTTTAGCATTCTTTACTTCCGGGTGATCCATCTTTTTACTATCTAATTCATTAATGTGCCCGATTGTCATCATTTCAACTCCTTTCTAATTCTGAGAAATTCTACTTCCGGCTACTTATTATTTACCCGAAATTCTAGAAAAAAATCCCCGTGGACTAATTTAAAAGGATAATTGTTGGTAAAAGTGGTATATATAAATAGCAAAGAAATCTATAATCCATTGACCGTACTTTGTATGTTTGATAGTAATAGAGGAAGGCCTACCAAGGGCAAATTCAATAATAATATGGGGGAGACGAATGAAGATAAAAAGAGTTGTATTATGGATAATTATTGCAGTAATAGGTTCGGGGATCCTTTTATGGCAGAGTGGAGCAGTGAATTATTTTTTGGCCAGAACGATTTTTGCCCCGAACTTCGAGAATGATTTGCTACCGGAGGAAGATTCCGCCATCGTGGAAGATCCCAAAGAAGACGAGGGAAGAGAAGGGGAAGAAGATGTTACAAAAAAATCCATAAAGGATATTGATTATGAAATCGAAGTGATAGCAAAAAATCTTGAGATTCCTTGGGAAATAGTCCACCTACCCGACGGTAGAATCCTGATTACGGAACGCCCAGGTCGACTGAAGGTTTTAGAAGAGGGAGAAATCGCAACGATTCATTCTGTGGAACATGCGGGGGAAGGGGGCCTATTGGGAATGGCTCTTAGTCCCACCTTTGAAGAGGATGGTTATTTGTACTTATACTATACCTATCGGGAAGAGGGAGACTTTTATAATCGTGTGGGCCGGTATACATTTGAGGAAAACATCTTAGGAGAAGAAGAAGTAATAATTGAAGGGATTCCCGGAGGCAGAATCCATAATGGTGGACGGATCAAATTTGGGCCTGATCAAATGCTCTACATTGCCACGGGGGATGCCGGGACTAGGGAACTGGCCCAGGATCGGGATTCCATGGCGGGAATGATTCTACGACTGCATCCCGACGGAAATATTCCTGAGGATAACCCCTTTCAGGGAAGCCCGGTCTACGCCTATGGAATACGAAATCCCCAGGGGTTGTCTTGGCACCCTATGACAAAATCCCTTTATGCCAGTGGCCACGGCCCCACTCGATTGGACATGATCAATCGAATTCATCCCGGAGGAAACTATGGGTGGCCGGAGATTACCTGTGATGAAGAGGATACGGGTTATGAAGGCGCATTGGTTTGCTATACCGAGTTTACATTGGCTCCTTCGGGGATGGATTTTTATGCACATGAAGACCTGGCAGAGGCCTCCCTATTTGTTGCAGGTCTCAGGGGGAATATGGTTATGCGTATTGATTTTAACCAAGAGGGTAAATTTTTAAGGCAGAAAGCGATGTTTCAGGATTATGGAAGAATTCGAACCGTGGTATTCCATGAAGGGTCCCTTTATATTACCACAAGTAATCGAGATGGAAGGGGAGTTCCTGTAGCAGAGGATGATCGGGTTATACGGATTACTCCGATTCTTGATGACAGTGATTAAGATAACTTAGATAAGTATACGGTGAAATGCTTGTAAAAACACTACCGTTACCAAAAGAAGGTGTGGAAGTAATAAGTCAAGACTTTTGGCAAAAGCTTAAGTGGAGGAATCGATGTTGAAACTTTCGGAGTATATAAAAAAAATGCTACTGCTATCTTTCGTTCTAACGGTGATCCTAAACATAATACTGATCGGGCTTCGCTTCTTTCCCTTCGAAATATTTACTGAATGGGTGTTGCGTTTAGAAGTGGGAAATACGGTTGTTATTATTCCATGGTTTGCCATGGTGGTATTGTCGATTCTATTTACGTTGCTGCAATATGTTTTTCGAGGGAAAAATAATCAGTAAAGTAATCCTATGATAAGAGTGGATAAACAATTCAATAAAAGCTCCGGCAGTTTAAGCCGGGGCTTTTGTTCATATTCGGTTCATATTCCAATGCTATCATTTCCAGAACAGTGAAAAACAAGGTTTAAGGAGGGTTTTTAAGTGAAAAATAAATTGGCTTTAGGAATCAGCATCTTAACCGTAGTACCGATGGTGGCTTTGCTTACCATCATCGGAATATATTTAAATGATGGGTCCTTCTACGGATATCAGGATTTTTGGGTGGTCTGGTCCATTGTTTTTTTAGTTATCCTACCCTCCGGTGCTTATGCTTTAAAGCATATTCACCCTAGGTTCAGGGAAAAAGGGAGGACGTGGGAAAGAAACATGGCTTTTGTCACCGGGGTTACAGGGCAGGTGGTAGGGTTTTCGGGTGCCTGGTATTTAGAAGCACCGGAAGGTGTGAAAAAACTCTTTATGGTTTATCTTTTGGCGGGACTGCTGTTATCCACAACCAACTTTCTAGTCGGAAAAAAAGCCAGCGGTCATGCCTGTGGTGTATCGGGACCCATTTCTTTGCTTACCGTAATCTTTGGCGTAAAAGCCGGAGCTTTGTTTCTTTTGATGCCCTTCGTTTTTTGGTCCAGGCTTAAGCTTCAGAGGCATACACTCCATGAACTGCTACTAGGAACAATGATAGGTATTACAGCCACGATAATTTCCTTTCGGTATGGGGGCTAGTTTATTTCTATCGGATCAACATCCCCATGGAAAAACACCTTCCTTGGAATTGACAGCTTATAAAATTCATAATACACTCGATTTATACAAATGTCCTTAGGATCGAGGTACTATGGAATATTCCTAATCATTTAACCGGTACTGAGGACTTTAAAGTGGAGGGGAGTATATGCGGTTATCGGAAGAATATAAACGAAGGATCCTTCGCTATATGGGTCATTTTGAAGGAGGGTTATCAAAGGAGCTGGAGAGGCTATTGGAGAAAGCTTTTTCCCGGATAACAGATAAAGTACAGCCGATGAGTAGATGGGAAGTGTTTTCGAAAGAGGATTTAGAGGGAATATTCATCGGTAAAGACTTAAACCAACACTTTGAAAGGGCTACCTATGGGGCAATTTTCGCCGTAACCTTAGGCAAGGAAATGGAAAGGTTGATTGAAGAGGGTCAAGCTCGTTCCCCCCTGGAAGGTTTGGTTTATGAATCCATAGGGAGCGTTTATGTAGAAACCTTAGTCGAGGGTTTGAGACAGAAGTTAGAAGGGGAGTGGAAAGGGGTTCTTCCTGCTTTTAGTCCCGGATACGGGGACTGTCCCCTGAATCTTCAGGAAGAAATACTACACCGACTGGGCGCGGGTCAGCAACTGGAGGTTTATATGACGGATTACCATTTATTGGTCCCGCGAAAAACCATTACCGGATTTATTCCCCTAAAAAAAGAAGCGGCCATCAAGAAAAGGTCAAAATGTCAATACTGTAATCAAGTCAAGACAGGAATTGAGCATTGTGCCTATAACGAAGACAAAATCGGTTTCTTTGACGGCGGCCTTGGAACGGAGCTTCAGGGCCTGGGTTTTCAACGGGTGGAAAACTTAGCCACCCTTAACCTGAGCCATCCGGAGGCGGTGCTAAAAGCCCACGAAGCTTTTGTCCACGGGGGAGCGGAATATCTTTCCACCAATACCTTTAGTGCAAACCCTTTAAAAATTAACAATAAAAAAGAGCTGGAGAGCATTATAAGTAAAGGGGTAGAGCTTGCGAAAAAAGCGAAACCCGAGAGAGTTTTTTTAGATATCGGGCCCTTGGGAGTATTGATGAGGCCTCAGGGAGACTTTACCTTTGAAAGAGCCTACAGTATCTTTTATGAGGTTATCAAACTTGGACTGAAAAATGGTGTGGATGGAATTTTACTGGAGACTTTCACAGACCTTTATGAGATAAAGGCAGCGATCTATGCAGCCAGGGAGCAAACCGATCTTCCGATTTTTGCCACGATGTCCTTTGAAAAAAATGGTCGAACCTTCCTGGGATTGGAACCGAAAATTGCTCTTCGGGCACTGGAAGCTTTCGGGGCGGATGTGGTTGGGGTGAACTGCTCCGTAGGTCCGAAAGAGATGATTCCATGGATCCGGGAGAGTATGCCCTACCTTTCAAAACCGGTAATGGTTCAAGGGAATGCCGGTATACCAACCCATCATAAGGGAAAGGACCGTTTTCC
>CAZTIJ010000116.1:0-6955 GCA_964613365.1 uncultured Clostridiaceae bacterium
TAATGCTGGCAACGGACATTTTCGAATTGGAAGCTTCGCTCTCTAATTTTTCCATGGGTGCATCAATTTCACCAAACAGATTATCATATAACGATACATTTTTCATTTACATCACACTCCTTACATTTTTTTCAATCAAGTAATAAAGAATTGAAAGGACTCCAAACTTCAGCAAATTAAAGGGTAACAACAGGATAAAAAAATAGGTGAACAAGCTGTTAATAGAAGGGTTAAAGCTTTGAGCCAATGATAAAATCATCTCCGGGGTAATTCCTAAAAAAATCCGATATAGGGGGAGCATAATAAAAAAATTGGCTAATAAGGCGAAAAGGGCTGTAATCACTGTGGTGAAACTAAGAACAGCGGCTTGGGAGAAAGTGTCCCCGAGCTTTTTTGGAAAAAAATTTAGTTTCAACAGAAAGTGAAGGGATAAAATAAAGACAAGGGAAAGTATAAAATTCATAAGCTCTCCAATACCCATGGTCTGGGATAAAAACAAGTGCAAAAAGTTTTTCATAAAAGCTACACCTATCCCGGCTTTTACTCCATATATCCGATATCCCATCAGTACCGGCAAATCACCCAAATCAATTCTTAAAAATACTGGGAAAAACGGAAGGGCTGTATTCATCACCATCAGTAATAATCCCAAAGCGGATAAAAAAGAAATACCGGTCAAATCTTTCGTTGAAGAAATACTTTTTTCCATGTTCATCATATCCTTTCTGCTAGTAATTTCTACCCAGGAAAGTTTCGCTAAATCAAAAAAATTATTTATAAAAATTTATTACTCATTATTATTTTAAAAACTTTTGAATATATCGGTAGGTTTAATGGAAGAGAGGGAAAATAGATGGTAAAATAAAGCATGAAGTATTATAAATAGACAATAGGGTAATCTGTACGGCACTGTGCACTCGGTCATGGATAAAACACTATGGGTGACATCGGCAAATGTGGAATAAACTTATGGTTTCACTTTAGGGGCAGTTGTCCATGGTAATAAAATCATTTTATTATGTATTAGGAGGTATTCAAATGGTAAAAGAAGTTTTAGAATGGGTTAAAACCATTGTCCTTTCCATCCTTATTGCATTATTAATTACCGCTTTTGTTAAACCCACTATGGTTCAGGGGCAATCCATGGAGCCGACTCTCTGGGAAAATGATTTATTAATCATAAATCGATTGCTATACAACAGAGAAGAACCATCCAGGGGGGATATCGTGGTGTTTGAATCCAATCAGACAGATGAAGACGGGAAGGCGAAGCTTTTTATAAAAAGGATCATTGGACTCCCCGGGGAGGATATTCTTATCCGTGAGGGAAAGGTATATATCAATAACAATATGTTAAGGGAAAATTATCTTGCAGAAGAGTATACCCATGGAGAAATCCGGGAAACAATTCCTGATAACAAACTCTTTGTGATTGGCGATAACCGAAACAATAGTCTGGATAGCAGGAATCCGGAAATCGGAATTATAGATTTCGACGACATTGTCGGTCAGGCGGTTATGCGCTTATACCCCTTTGAGGGCCTCGGAAAAATAGAGTGATGATAAGATAGGACAGCGGGTCGGATTTTTTGTCATCCGCACTCCCGTTCTTAGCTTGTGAGAGAACGACTCATTACGGTATTTTATACTGTACAGATGGAGGATGGTTTCAATGATTTTTTCGTATGGTCCCTTTCCTTTGCACACTTCTCCTTATAATACGTAAGTAGATCCCGCATAGTTTTTTAGGATAAAGAATTATTGGGTGTTGGACGGTTGTATTCGTTCCCGGCAGGGCATTAATTAAATAATGTCAAAGTGAGAAGTGAGTTAAGAATAAGAAGGGTGGATCGGTATGAACAGTAAAAAAGTTGTTGGTGAAGCCGCAGTAGAATTTATAGAAGACGGCATGACGGTAGGCCTGGGTACCGGTTCCACGGCCTATTGGGCGATCATGAAGATTGGAGAACGGGTTAAAGAAGGCTTAAAGATAACTGCGATTGCCACGTCGAAGGAATCGGAATCCTTGGCAGAGAGACAAAATATACCCCTGGCAACATTCTCCCAGCGTAACAGATTAGATATTACCATCGACGGTGCTGATGAAGTGGATCGGGATTTGAATTTAATCAAAGGTGGGGGCGGAGCGCTGCTGAGAGAAAAAATCATCGCATCGGCCAGTGATAAACTTCTGATTCTAGTGGATGAGACCAAGCTTGTAAAGCGTTTGGGTCAGAGTACCCTACCGGTGGAAGTGGTTCCCTTCGGTATGGAAAGCACCCGGGAAAAAATTAAAAACCTGGGATGTGAAGCAAACCTGCGGTTTACTGAAAAACAACAGGGATTTATCACAGATAATGGAAATTATATTATAGACTGTGCCTTCAGGAGTATCCACGATCCGAAGCTCCTCAGTCAAAACCTGAATCAGATACCCGGGGTCGTAGAAAATGGGCTGTTTATGGGATTGACCCATAAAGTTTTGGTCGGCCGCAATAGCGGTAGGGTGGATACCCTACAAATAAAAGACAAGCAGGTTGAAAAAAACGAAGGAATGGTTTCATATCACTGAGGCTAGAATAGGGGAAATGAATAAATATAGGTTTTGTTTTACAATAATGACAGGAGGGAGCAAATGAAAAATGTAATCGTACCGGGAAAATCGGAGGATATGCACGCATGCTGTAAAATACTGGAGAAGTCCGAGCTCGGGAAAGTATATTTTTCCGATAAAAGTCCTCGAAGGATGCTTTCAAAAGCCTTGGAAAAGGGAGAAATATATGTGGCGTTAGATGATCAGCGTAATTGTATCGGATTTATTTTTTTCGAGCTAAGGGGAACCTTCGGGAAATATCCCTATCTACATATGATTGTAGTGGATGAGAATTTCCGCGGAAAGGGAATCGGAAAAGAATTGATCCGCTATTTTGAGGACGTCATAACCGAAGATTATGATAAGGTCTTTTTACTGGTCGGAGATTTTAACAAACGAGCGAAGACCCTCTATCAAAAGTTGGGCTATGAAAAGTTGGGAGTGCTTTCTAACTTTTATACCCAGGGAGTGCAGGAGTACCTTATGGGAAAATATAAGGACCAGGAAGTTAAGCTTTCCCATGATGGGTTTAAGTGATATCCGAAAGCAAAGAAGGACCCGGGAAAAAGAGATCCTTGAGGCCGCAAAAAAGTCTTATCAGGAAAAGACTGATCTATGCAGTAGCTATCTGATTAAACGAATTGAGTACAGACAAGAACCCACGATCCCATGTGGGATTGCTTGTCTATTTTTTATGAAGTTTTTAGCAAAAGTTCTTAAATAGTGACCCCGGTCACTGCTAAAAGAATCAAAGGATTCTATAATGTATTTGACAGCGGAGGCAAACTGTCAGATAAGCGTTTTTCAAAATGAAGAAGGGTTAAATTTATGAAAGTAAGGGACGAAACAAAATAACAAACCAGATTTGGAAATACAAACTATAAGGAGTGAAGGCGATGAAAGCATGGGTTGAATTTCAGGGGTTTCAATGGAAAGAAGACATAAATGTTCGGGAGTTTATTCAGGAGAATTACACACCCTATGAAGGGGATGAAAGTTTCTTAGCGGCGAGCACCAACCGGACCAAAAATCTGTGGGAAAAGGCGGAGGCCGCTATTACCGAAGAGATTCGGGATGGAAAGGTGACAATCGATACCACTAGATTCTCCGGAATCGCCAATTATCCTCCGGGATATCTTAAGCGGGAAGAAGAGCTCATTCATGGATTTCAGACGGACCAGCCCTTAAAGCGGATTGTCAATCCCTATGGCGGCTACCGAATGGTACAGGACGCTCTTAGGGCCTTCGGCCATGAAATGGATCCGGAGCTGGAAAAAGCCTTTACCGCCTTTCGTAAGACCCATAATGACGGAGTATTCGACGCTTATACCGAGGAGATGAAAAAAGCCCGTTCCGCCGGACTCCTATCGGGACTGCCCGATGCCTACGGTCGAGGACGAATTATCGGAGATTATCGACGGATGGCCCTTTACGGCACTGAGGTGTTAAAGAAAGAGAAGCAAAGAGAAAAAGACAACATTCAGGGTCAATCCGTAGAGGAGACCATTAAACTTCGGGAAGAGATCAAAGAGCAGATCCGGGCCATTGGAGAGATGGAAAAAATGGCTGCAAGTTATGATTATGACATCACCAGGCCTGCAGAAAACGCCCGGGAGGCCATTCAGTTTTTCTACTTCGCCTATTTGGCTGCGGTAAAGGAAAACAACGGTGCGGCCATGTCCTTAGGACGGAATACCGCATTTTTCGATATTTACATCGAGCGGGATCTACAGCGGGGAATTATTGATGAAGCAGAGGCTCAGGAGTTGATCGATGACTTGGTAATCAAGCTTCGCATGGTGCGTCACCTAAGAACTCCGGAATACAATGAACTTTTTGCCGGAGATCCCAACTGGATTACGGAAGCTATCGGCGGTATGGGGGCTAATGGTCGGACATTGGTTACAAAAACCGCCTACCGCTTCCTCCATACCTTAACGAATCTAGGGCCGGCGCCGGAACCGAATATGACCGTTTTATGGTCTGAGGATTTGCCGGAGAATTTTAAGAACTACTGCAGCAAAATGTCCCTGGAGACCGGAGCCATTCAGTATGAAAATGACGATTTGATGCGACCGATCTACGGTGATGATTACGGTATTGCCTGCTGTGTTTCGGCGATGCGGATCGGGAAGGAAATGCAGTTTTTCGGTGCCCGGGCGAACCTTGGCAAGGCCCTTTTATACGCGATCAATGGCGGTAGGGACGAGATAAAAGTAGGGGAAAACGGCGAGCCGATTCAAATGATCGACGGTATTGAACCCTTGAAAGGAGAAACCCTGGATTTTGAACAGGTGATGGATAATTTTCAAAAGGTGAATCAATCCTTGGCCAAACTGTATGTGGAAACCATGAACACAATCCATTACATGCATGACCAGTATGCTTATGAGGCTTCTCAGATGGCCCTTCATGACAGTCAGGTCCATCGATATATGGCCTTTGGAGTGGCAGGACTTTCCATTGTGGCGGACAGTCTGTCAGCAATTAAATACGCCAAGGTGCGGCCGGTTCGAAATGAAAAGGGTGTCGCTGTGGATTTTAAAGTGGTGGGAGACTACCCCACCTATGGAAATGATGATGACCGAGTGGATAGCCTTGCGATACAGGTGTTGGAAGACTTCAGTGCGGAGCTGAAAAAGACCAAAACTTATCGAAATGCAGAGCATACCTTATCGGTACTGACCATTACCTCTAATGTGGTATATGGAAAGAAAACCGGAACCACGCCTGACGGACGGAAAAAAGGAGAACCTTTTGCACCGGGTGCTAACCCTATGCATGGACGGGACCAAAGAGGAGCCTTGGCTTCCCTGAATTCCGTGGCAAAACTGCCCTATGACAAAGTGTGTAAAGACGGAATCTCCAACACTTTTTCCATTACGCCAAAGGCTCTTGGAAAGGAAGAAAACAACCAGATCGCAAACCTTAGCAGTATTTTGGACGGCTACTTTGCCCAAGGAGCTTTCCACTTAAACGTTAATGCGGTACAACGAAAAGTATTGGAGGATGCTATGGCTCATCCGGAAAAATATCCATTATTAACTCTACGGGTATCCGGATATGCAGTGCATTTTAATCGATTGACAAAAGAGCAGAAGGAAGAAGTTTTGGCCAGGACCTTCCATGAAAGTGCTTAAGAAAAGGATTGCCATAATGATAACCGGATCGGTGGTAGAAACAAGAAAAAAATGAAAGACCGAGTTGAAACCAAAGATCAAGAACAAAGGAAGCTCTTAATTTAGCGACTTATGGGGATATGGAAAGGGGGAGATGGTTGTAATGAAAGGTCGAATTCACAGCTATGAAACCATGGGTCTTCATGATGGTCCGGGTATAAGGACCGTGTTCTTTCTTCAGGGTTGTCCATTGAAATGCCTGTATTGTCATAATCCTGACAGCCAAAAGTATGACGGAGGTACCGAAATGAATGCTGATGAAGTGGTGGCTATAGCTAAGCGATACAAACCCTTTTATCAACGATCCGGGGGGGGAGTAACCATCTCCGGTGGTGAGCCCTTACTTCAGATAGGCTTCTTACAGGAGCTTTTCCCAAAGCTAAGAGCCCAGGGGATTTCTATTGCCTTGGATACCAGTGGATACGGAAGGGAAAAAAGTCAGAGGCAATCCACAAAGAAAATAGATACTAAAGAATGGAACGATTCGTTGAATACCTTAAACTCTTGGGAGAAAAAAGCCTCTTTGATATCCGAGAAAAACAATTTTAAAACTTCGATTTCAGCATTGCTCTTTTATGTGGACCATCTATTAATGGATATCAAACACGTAGAGGAGCCTGAACACTTAAAATTAACAGGGAAAAATATGGAGGGGATTCAAAGTCTCCTCCGGGAAATCCCTGATTTTCAAGGGAAAGTCTGGGTTCGCCATGTAATGATCCCGGGTTATACCGACAATCATAAGAGTATGGAAGCATTGCATCGGATGATCGTACCCTATCAAAGTAGAATTGAAAAGGTGGAGATTCTCCCCTATCATAAAATGGGTTCCGGAAAGTACCGGGAACTTGGTCGAAAGGATCCTTTATACGATACCCCGCCTATGAATGTTGACAAAGCCCGGGAATATGAGTTATTCTTAGGTGAACTTCTAGAGAGCAATGAAAAGCGAAGAACCGGATAGGAAAGCGGGTGGTAGTATGGAAAGCATGTCTGCAAAACTGCATAACCCCTGTCATCAATGCCAGGGAAAACATTGTATCAAAGAAATTCCCCTCTTATCCTCCTTAAGCAATGAGGAGATGGAAAAGCTGACGGAAGAGGTAATGATCAGGGATTATAAAAAAGGAGACCGAATTTTTCGCCGTGGGGATAAAGCCGACGGTCTCTTTATCGTGTGTTC
>CAZTIJ010000117.1:0-6942 GCA_964613365.1 uncultured Clostridiaceae bacterium
TGAAGCCCGAAGGTCCGTGGAAGATTGCGTGGAATCGATTCAAAAAAAATAAAATTGCAATGGTCGGTGGAATTAGTTTCGTAGTCATCGTCCTTGCAGTGATCATTATACCCATGATTTATTCATTCAACCTGTGGCGGGATGTGGAGGGTGTTAGCACCGGTCAGTTGATTCGGGAAACCCTAAACGTAGACCTTCGCGCCCATGGTTTTGAGCTGGCAAACTCGGAGCAGCCCCCGTCAAGGGACCATTTATTGGGGACCGACCGTCAAGGGCGGGACGTAATGTTTCGATTGTTCTATGGAGGAAGAATCTCCATGATGGTCGGGGTGTTATCCGCATTTCTAACGGTAACCCTGGGAACCTTGGTCGGTGGTGTGGCAGGATATTACGGAGGCAAGGTGGATACGGTTCTGATGCGTTTTGCAGAAATCGTTCAGTCCATTCCCTTCCTGCCCATGATGATGGTAATCTCCGCCGCCATGCGCTGGGTACCGTCGGATCAAACCATGCTCGTGGTAGTATTCGTAGTCGGTATTCTCAGTTGGCCCGGTCTTTCCCGTGTGGTTCGTGGACAAATACTCTCTTTAAGGGAGCAGGAGTTTATGCAAGCAACGGAGATCCTGGGAATTTCCGATACGTCAAGAATCGTACGGCATTTACTGCCCAACGTTTTAGCGTACATTATTGTAAGTGCCACCCTTGGAATGGGTTCTGCCATTCTGATGGAAGCGGGACTATCCTTCCTGGGCCTCGGGGTTACGCCGCCGATGCCGAGTTGGGGTAATATGATCCAGACCGCAAGGAACTCCACTGTATTCCAGAACTATCCATGGATTTGGGTTCCACCGGGTATGATGATTATGTTAACCGTAGTAAGTGTAAATTTATTAGGTGAAGGTCTTCGAGATGCTTTCGACCCAAAAGAGATTAGGTAGGTGTTGATATGAAAGAGATATTAAAAGTAGAAAATCTGACAACTCATTTCTTTACCGATAAAGGTGTGGTACGGGCCGTGGACGGCAACAGCTTCAGTATTTACGAAGGGAAAACCCTGGGGATCGTAGGAGAATCGGGATGTGGCAAGAGCATTACCGCCATGAGTATCCTGAACCTGATCGAAAAACCGGGGAAAATAGTGGACGGTTCCGTGAAGTTTTTAGGGGAAGAATTAGTGGGAACCACAGACCGAAGAATTCGGGAGATTCGAGGGAACGAAATATCCATGATATTCCAGGAACCCATGACTTCCCTGAACCCTGTATTTAAAGTGGGCGACCAAATCGGCGAAGCGTTAATTCTTCACCGAAACATGTCGAAAAAAGAAGCAAAGAACGTGGGAATTGAAATGTTGCAACTGGTTGGAATCCCAAGAGCGGAAAAGGTCATTGATGATTATCCCCATCAACTGTCGGGAGGTATGCGACAGCGTGTCATGATCGCCATGGCTCTGGCCTGTAATCCGAAACTGTTGATTGCCGATGAGCCGACCACAGCCTTGGACGTAACGATTCAAGCACAGATTCTTTCTTTGATGAATCGTCTGAAAACCGAAACCAATACAGCGATTATGATGATCACCCATGATTTAGGGGTGGTTGCCCAAATGGCGGATCATGTACTGGTTATGTACTCCGGAAAAATTGTGGAGTCGGCTCCCGTGGGAGAGCTCTATGAAGATCCGAAACATCCTTATTCCATTGGACTGTTAAATTCCATTCCTCGCCTGGACGAAACCCGGGAGGAACTGAACACCATCGAGGGTACGGTGCCCAGTCCCTTTGAATTGCCCAAGGGCTGTTACTTTGAACCGAGATGCGATAAGTCCATGGAAATCTGCAAGCACAAGCAACCGGAGACCTATAGAATCAACGAAAATCATACAGTGAGTTGCTTTCTGTATGCGGAAGAGGGGGAGGAGTAGAATATGCGAGATACGAGAGAACCGATTCTAGAAGTGAAAAACGTGAAAAAATATTTTCCCGTTAACGCAGGACTATTTAAGAAGCCCCTTCAGGTAAAAGCGGTGGATGATGTTTCCTTTACCATGTATAAGGGAGAAACCTTAGGGTTGGTAGGAGAATCCGGTTGTGGGAAATCCACGCTGGGCAGAACCATTGTACGACTTTATGAGCCCACCGATGGAGAGATCGTTTTCAAAGGCGATGATATCTCCCATCTAAGCAGCCATAAGCTGAAGTATCTTCGCCAGCAAATGCAACTGATTTTCCAGGATCCCTACAGTTCCTTGAATCCTCGGATGAATGTTAACTCCATCGTGGGGGAAGCCATGCTGACCCATAAATTAGTAAAAAAGGGCCAGGAATATGAGGATCGGGTAGTGGAAATTATTGAAAAATGCGGATTGGCCTCTTACCACGTCAACCGTTATCCCCACCAGTTTTCCGGTGGACAGCGACAGCGAATCGGTGTTGCCCGGGCCCTGGCACTCAATCCTGACTTTATCGTTGCCGACGAGCCGGTTTCGGCGCTGGATGTATCGGTACAGTCCCAGGTGTTGAATATGATGAATAGTTTGAAGGACGAGTTCGGTCTTTCCTATCTATTTATTTCCCATGACCTGAGTGTGGTAAAGCATATCAGTGACAGGATCGGGGTTATGTATTTAGGGTCATTGATTGAGCTTACCAATAAAGAAGCGCTCTATGAAAACCCCCTACATCCCTATACCAAAGCCCTGTTAGCGGCGATTCCCGAGCCGGATCCGAAAAAGGTTAAAAAGATGGAGGCTATCAAAGGAGAGATCCCGAGCAATATCAACACCCCCTCCGGTTGTAAATTCCATACCCGGTGCCCTTATATGAAGGATATCTGTAAAGAAGAGGTACCGGAGTTCAGAGAACTGGAAGAGGATCATTTTGTGGCATGTCATTTTGCAGGAGAGATCTAAATGTTTAATCGTGATCCATTTTCTAAAGACGAAGAGCAAAAACCTTCGAAAAAGCCAAGGGACAAAGCCTTCGAAAAAAAAGAACTGGATGAAGACAAAAAAGATGTGGAGCTGGAAAAAGGGGATTTTCTTGCCATGGTCATTGCCTTTGCCTTGTATGCCCTGCCGGTTTTGCTTCTTGTGATTTTATTCTTTTTAGGCATCACCTGGCTACTCTTCGGGTAGCTCCTCAATGAAAAACCCCTGTTTACAGGGGTTTTTTTAATACCCTTTATCACCAGGGGGAATATTCCTAGATTATCATAGAGAAATAATTTAAAATATGGTAGAATTTAAGGTAATGAAAAACAGGACCAAGGATAGGGGGAAGATCATGCATTATGCCGTGTTAATTGTTGATGATATGCCGGTAAACCGGAAACTGATGAAAAAGGTGCTGAAAAACAGCGTGGAGGAAGTCACGTTTTTCGAGGCGGAGAATGGCTTTGAAGCCTTAGAGCTATTGGCGGAAAAGGAGATAGACTTAATCATTCTGGATCTGATGATGCCGGGAAAAGACGGTTATCAGGTATTACGGGAAATCAAGGAAAAAGAGGAATTAAAGGACATTCCGGTCATCGTCAACTCCGCCGTGGATGATATGGAAAGTTTCAAGGAAACCCTGACCCTAGGAGCCATCGATTATTTTACAAAGCCCATTACGCCGGATCAGATGAAGGTGATTATTCCTTTAAAAGTTCGTAACGCTTTGAAATTTTATGAACAGAAAAAAGAGCTGATAAAGGCCAATGAAAAAATGATGCAGGAGATGAAAATCGCCAGTGTTCTCCAAAAAGCCCTGATTACCGGGGAGCGGGATTTAAAAAAGGTTCGTGTGAAAAGCAAGTATATTCCCTCCAGCCAAATCGGCGGAGATTTTCATGACTGCATAGAGATGGAGGATAAGGTATGGTTCATCATCGCCGATGTAACCGGTCATGGGGTGGCGGCGGCCATGGTATCCTCCATGGTCAAGGTGATTTTCAATCATGTGATTCAGGAAAGTGCATCCCCCAAAGAGGTGTTGGAACACATCAATTACACCTTTTATCATATGATGAGCGATAATCGCCACCTTTGTTTTTCCGCCTTTGTGGGGGTCATTGAAAAGGATCGTTTAACCTACGCCAATGCGGGGCATCCCTATGCCGGGCTTTATCAGCGGGGCTCCGAGGAAGTGATAAGACTTGAGCAAAACGGATTTCTGATCGGGGTCTTTGAAGATACAAACTATCAGGATGTAACCACCGCCATTACTCCCGGAGATTTTGTCATCGCCTACACCGACGGCTTATATGAGACCAAAATCGGCGAAGGAGCAAGTGCCAACAGTCATGATACCGTATTTGAACAGATGCAAAAGCATAAATCCCTGATCCCCCATAGTCAAGAGGACTTTTTGAAAGCCATGATTCACAGTTTCGGAAAGTTCGAGAACGGTGACTTTGAAGACGACGTGGCTCTGATGATGATTGAGGTGAAATCTTAGTTTCCCATCTTGACAGAGAGCCATGGTTTTGTGTACAATAGATTAAACTTACGAATAATCAAAAGGTTTTGACGGGAACAGTAGTTTAATCCCTTTGGTAAAGAGAGGCGATTCCGGGCTGAAAAGTCGCCGCAAAGGATTGGATGAACATCATCCCCGAACCGGTTCTTAGAAAATCTTCCCCGTGATAAGAGTCCCCCGGTCCTACCGGGCACAGTAGTGGGAAAGAGCAGTAAAAGAATCCGTTGAGAATACGTTACATTCCTTAAAGTGATGGAAAACTCCGTTTTTACCCGATGTACCTCCGGGGAAGGCAAGTTTTTCGTAATCAGGGTGGTACCGCGAATCCATCGTCCCTAAGGATTATTTCCTGGGGACTTTTTTTATTCCCCTGCAGTGATCAGCGGAACACAATAACCGAAGATAAGAAACCCTAAAGGGAAGAAAAACAGAAAAGAGAAAGGATGATGCAGTGTGAAAAAGTTTCAAGCTTTGCCCAAGGACCCCGTTGCCAAACGGGAGCAACAGGTAACGGACTTTTGGATTTCTGAGAAAATTCTAGACAAAAGCATTGAAAATCGTGAAGGGAAGCCCACCTTTGTATTCTATGAAGGTCCCCCCACGGCCAACGGAAAGCCGGGCATCCATCATGTGATTTCCCGAACGTTGAAGGACTCGGTTTGTCGACACCGAACCATGAAGGGCTATCAGGTAAAACGGAAAGCCGGATGGGATACCCATGGCCTTCCTGTGGAGATCGAAGTGGAAAAACAGTTGGGCCTTTCCAACAAACAGGAAATAGAGGACTACGGCCTGGAAAAGTTCAATGACCAATGCAGGCATTCCGTGTTTACCTACGAAAAGCAGTGGCGGGAGATGACGGAGAAAATGGGTTACTCCATTGATTTGGATCATCCCTACATCACCTTGGATAATGATTATATCGAATCCGTATGGTGGATTTTGGATAAATTTTTCAAAGAGGACTTTATTTATGAGGGCCATAAAATCCTTCCCTATTGTCCCCGATGTGGAACGGGCCTTGCCTCCCATGAGGTATCCCAAGGATATAAGGAAATTAAATCCAATACCATAACCGCGAAGTTCAAACGAAAGGGGCACGAGGAGTACTTTCTGGTATGGACCACAACCCCCTGGACCCTGGCTTCCAATGTGGCCCTGGCCGTCCATCCCGACCATACCTACTTAAAGGTAAAGGTCCAGGATGAACTGTACTACGTGGAAAAAAACCTGGCAAAGCAAGTGGTGGGTGAAGACTATGAAATAGTGGACAGCATTTTGGGAAAAGATATGGAATACATGGAGTACGAACAGTTAATGCCCTTTGTAAAGCCCGATAAGAAAGCCTTCTTTGTAACCGTGGCGGATTTTGTTACCACCGACGACGGTACGGGGATTGTCCACCTGGCCCCGGCCTTCGGAGAAGATGACTACCAGGTAGGTCAGAAATACAATCTTCCTGTCCTGCAACCCGTGGACGAAAAGGGAGAATATACCGACACACCTTGGAAGGGCCGCTTTGTCATGGAGGAGACCGTGGATGTGGATATCATCAAATGGCTTCACGGCCAGGGAAAGCTCTTTAAAAAGGAAAAACAGGAGCATAACTATCCCCACTGTTGGCGATGCTCCACACCCCTGCTGTACTACGGAAAGCCAAGCTGGTATATTGAAATGACCAAGATCAAAGACCGGCTCATTGAAAACAACAACAGCGTCAACTGGTATCCCGATTATGTGGGAGAGAAACGTTTCGGCAACTGGCTGGAAAATCTGAATGACTGGGCCATTTCCAGAAACCGTTACTGGGGGACGCCGCTGAATATTTGGACCTGTGCCTGCGGCAACAAAACCTCCATCGGATCCCAGAAGGAGTTGAAGGAAAGAGCCGTGGAAGATCTTAGGGAGGATGTGGAACTGCACCGACCCTATGTGGACGATATCCACTTAACCTGCGATCAATGCGGCGGCACCATGAACCGGGTGGAAGAGGTTATTGACTGCTGGTTTGACAGTGGATCCATGCCCTTTGCCCAGCACCACTACCCCTTTGAGAACAAGGAGAACTTTGACGATTTGTTCCCGGCGGATTTTATCTGCGAGGGCATTGACCAGACCAGAGGTTGGTTTTACTCCCTCTTGGCCATTTCCAGTTTCGTAAAGGGCGTATCCCCTTATAAAAACGTACTGGTCAACGACCTGATTTTGGACAAGGAGGGTAAGAAGATGTCCAAATCCAAGGGCAACACCGTGGATCCCTTCACCCTGTTTGATAAATATGGCGCCGATGCCCTGCGTTGGTATCTCCTTTACGTATCCCCGGCCTGGACACCGACGAAATTCGATATTGAGGGATTAAAGGAAGTCAAAAGCAAGTTCTTCGGTACCCTAGAGAACGTATACAATTTCTTTACCCTATACGCCAACACCGACGGGGTCAACCCCAAGGCCTTCTTTGTGGAATACAAGGACCGACCGGAAC
>CAZTIJ010000118.1:0-6899 GCA_964613365.1 uncultured Clostridiaceae bacterium
GGGTGCATTGACTTTTTCGGAGTTATTTTAGAGCCCTTGATGAGACCCTTTTTTAGAACACCGGGGAAAAGTGCTATTGATGCCAGCGCTTCTTTTGTGGGATCCACAACCATGGGGATTATCATTACGGGAAGAATGTACAACGGAAACATTTATACGAAACGAGAATCTTCGATCATTGCTACTTGTTTTAGTGCAGTATCGGTGGGATATGCGGTTTTGGTTATGCAAACCGCTAATTTGGAAGAACATTTCTTAGCGATTTATGCAATATGCTTTTTTCTAACCTTTGTGATTGCGGCCATTATTTCCAGAATTCCTCCGATTAGCCGTAAGAAAGATGAGTTTTATGACGGTGAAGTTCAAACCGAAGCCGATCGTAAAGAAGAGCGATTTAAGTTTGGACCTGAAATGATTAAAGGCGGCGTTCACCGGGCAACGGTTCGAGCCCATACATCAGGCTCTTTGCCGAAAAGAATTGTAAGAAGTATCGTAGATGCTTTCCCGGTACTGCCAAAGGTTATTACCTTACTATGCTCAATCGGAATATTAGGTATGATTGCAGCGGAATACACACCGATTTTTGATATTATCGGCTATACGATTTATCCGATCACGTCGATTCTTGGTGTGCCCGATCCCATGATAGCGGCCTCTGCAATTCCTGCGGGAATTACTGAAATGTTTATTCCGGTTTTAACCATTGCGGAACAAGTGGATACTTTGCATATACAGACCCGATTTTTCGTTGCAGCGGTTTCCATGTTACAAATTATTTTCTTGGCGGAATCCGTTGTTGTAATTATGAATACGGGACTACCGGTGAAGTTTCGAGAGATGTTGGTGGTATTCGTACAAAGAACGCTTATTGCCATGCCTTTAGTAGCCATTTTCATGCACCTCATGTTCTAATGCTTAATCGAAGAACCAAAAATATTTTTGAATCATCAATTCATGATCAAGGAGGTTTTATCAATGTCAACAGAAAAAAAGTACATGCTTGCAGTACCGAACTTTAGTGACGGAAGAAACCAAGAGGTGATCGATGCCGTATCGGGAGAACTGAAAAATGTGGAAGGGGTGACCTTAGTAAGCTGCGAACCGGAGCATGATTTTAACCGGACGGTACTATGTGCCATCGGAGAGCCGGAGCCGTTAAAAAAGGCACTGTTAAATATGGCGGCAAAATCCACGGAGCTTATCGATATGAGCAAGCAAGAAGGGTCTCATCCAAGAATCGGAGCCCAGGACACCATTCCCCTATTTCCCTTTAAAAACACCTCCGTGGAAGAATGTGTGAGCTTAGCGGAAGAGATTGGAAATGAACTGCACGAGCGAACCGGTGCACCGATCTTTTTTGCGGCGGAGAATGCAAGAAACGAAGCTCGAAAAGCTCTGGCCTTTATTCGAAAAGGGCAGTATGAAGGACTAAAGGAACTCTTAGAGGATCCCAATCATGCCGACTATGAAGACCGAAAACCCGACTTAAGCACCGACGGTAAACTTTCAGAAAAAATGGGAGCAACCATTGTCAGTGCTGAAGCTGAAGGTTTAACGGCCTATAATGTATTTTTAGATACGGAGGACGTATCCGTCGCTAAAAAAATCGCAAAGACCGTACGGGGACCCAGCGGAGGTTTTTCCACGGTAAAGTCCGTAGGCATTAAATTCCCCGATCACGAAGGGGTAGTGGTTTCCATGAATATGTTTGATTGTAACAAGACTCCTCTTTATCGAACCTTTAATACGGTAAAACAGGAAGCGGAACGTTACGGCGTTCGGGTCACAGGTTCGGAAATCGTAGGTCCCGTAAAACTTGCCCATATTGTAAACTCATTGGAATATTATCTGGGACTGGAAGGCTTTGATACCGAGCAAATACTGGAAACCCACTTAATGGATTAATGATTATTGATTAATAAAGGAAAGGAGAATGATTATGTTATTAAAGATGAAAACAGAAGAATTTATAGACGCGGTTGCAAGTAAATCCCCGGCTCCCGGGGGAGGAAGTGTGTCAGCACTTGCCGGGAGTTTAGGTGCAAGCTTAACATCCATGGTAGGAAACCTCACCATTGGTCGAAAACGCTACCGAGAACTGGGAGAAGAGGAACAAAAAGCGTTAGACGAATGTTTTGCAAAAACGACAAAACACATGGAAGTATTAAATGTCTTGGTACAAAAGGACACCACCGCATTCAACGGAGTTATGGAAGCGATGAAGATGCCGAAGGATACCGAAGAAAAAAAAGCCGCAAGAAAAAAAGCCATAGAAGAAGCCACGAAGGGGGCTTTGGAAATCCCATTGGAAATCGCAAAGGAATGTTTTGAAGTTCTAAAACTTCACAAGACCTTTGGGGAGTACGGAAATCCCAATGCCATTACGGATGTTGGTGTGGGAGCCTTATTAGCTTATGCAGGCTTGGAAGGCGCTTTGCTTAATGTGCTGGTAAATCTTCAGGGAATATCCGACCCTGCTTATGTTGAGACGATCAATGAGCAGTGTAAAGAGCTGAAGGAAAAAGGGAATGAAATGAAAGAGGAAACATTAAAAATCGTTTATGAAAAACTGTAGATAAAACCTATATTATAGCGGTAAGTACTTAACAAAGCCTCTTTTAGGACCGGCAAGATTTTCGGTTTCTCTAAAAGGGGCTTTGCTATGGACGTAAATGGTGAATTGTTAATGGAGGATATCAAAGTAAGTTTGAAAGCTGGAGTTTTTTGAGAAAATCCCGAAACCATTCTATGATAACAAAGGCTTTTCCATGCTGCGTTCCAGCTGCGATTACCAACGTTGTTTACCAAAAACGAAATTCGGTTGGATCTTATGGAAATTTCCTGTTAGACGCTAATGGGAATATGGTATATATCAAAAAACCTGGATTACGAATCCTGTGGAAGACGTAACGGATCCTAACAAACCACTGCCGCCGATGCTTCTCGATTCCACCGGGTAGGATCCGGATAGGCTAATGAGTGATAAGGGCATTGTTGACGGTGGTGCGGCTATGGTGATAATTGTTGAGGTATGGAGGAAAGGGGTGGGATGATGGGAAAGATGTCTACGAATCAAGATACGAAAGAAATTGCGCTAACCATTTATAATGGTGGGTTTGGTGCAGTCAAGGAGAAACGAGCGGTTCATCTGACAGAGGATGAGCGGGAGTTAATTTTTGCCGACGTGGCTCAGCTGATTGAAACCGATTCCTTAATTGTGGCGGGGATCAATGTTTTGGAGTTTAACTACGATTTTGATCTGGTGGACCGGTATAAACTGTTGCAAAAATATGTGGACAAAAAAGTCTATTTAAAGGACCGAAAAACCGGAGAAAAAAAGAGTTGCCGGCTGCTCTCCGCAGGAAGTGGCGGGAAAGCCGTACTGGAAGATGACACCACCAAGGAAATCTACATGGATACGGAGGATGAGCTGGTATTACCCTCTTTGCCCTCGGGACTGATTGTAAAACCGGCGTTGGTTTGGAAAACCGACGGAAAACCTTCGGATCACGTGCAGGTGTCCTATCTAAGCAAAGGTTTTAGCTGGCATGCCAACTATGTTGTGGAGCTGAAGGAGGAAGCCTTAAACATTATGGGATGGGCAGAGATCGAAAACAAAAGCGGCATGACCTTTGAAAATGCAAAAGTCAAGTTGATTGCCGGGGACGTTCATCGAATAGAGGAGGAGCTGACGGAGAAAACCTATATGGTAGCAGAATCCGTTTCTGCCTATGAGCCGGATATCAAAGCCTTTTTCGATTATCACATGTACACCCTGGGACAAAAAACAACCCTGAAAGATAATCAGTCGAAACAAATTTGCATATTAACGGGAAGGGACGTTCCCTATCAAAAGTATTATAAACTGGGTAGGTATGAAGACAAAGCGGATATTATTGTGGAGCTTCAAAATCGAAAGGAACAGGGACTGGGGATTCCCATGCCCGAAGGGAAAATCAAGCTCTATAAGGAGGACGACGGAGACGGAGCCTTGGAATTTATCGGAGAGGACCAGATTGACCATACACCGAAAAACGAAGCCATCACCTTATCCATCGGAAAAGCCTTTGACATTGCCTTTGATTACCAAAAAGTTGATCATAGAAAAGTGGGAGGCGTGGAGTATTATAAGTACCGGTGCGTGATACGGAACCATAAAGAGAGGGAGGCGGAAGTTCGTTTTGAACATTATCGGAGAGGGGTATGGGAAATGGAAAACTCTTCCCACGAATATGTAAAAGTATCCGCCGCTGAAATAGAGTACAGGGTATTGGTACCGGCGGAGGGTGAAGTTTCCGTGGAATTCGAATACAAGGTGGACCGCCGTTTGGAAGTGAACTTACGAAACCGGTGATCGCTTTGAATTACAGCAAAAGAAGGAGCGAAAACCTGAATGAATAAGGACGTACTGGATAAGGCGATAGAACTACGGCGTCAACTGCATCAGCACCCGGAACCCTCCATGGAGGAAAACCGGACCAAAAACACCCTGCTTTCCTTTCTTAGGGAGCACACGAATTTAGAAATCCGGGACCGGGGGCGGTGGAGATGTTTAAGGGGTTGGCGGGGATGGATTGATAATCCAAGCGGTTTGGAGTAGCCTCCCTGCAATATGCAGGAATATGAAGATACTTCCTTCAAAGTGAAGTATACCCCCTCCTTTTTCCTTCATTCGTGCATATACCCGGAATTTCAGGAATGCTATAATGAAAAAAAGATGAAAAGGGAGGTTATTTATATGTATGATCAATGTAAGGATGGGCTGGATTTTGCACGGAAAATGGACCGGGAGGATGTGCTCAGGGGTTTTAGAAAACGGTTTTATGTGAAGCCTCAGGAGATCTATATGGACGGAAACTCTTTGGGGCTCTGCTCAAAGGACGGGGAGGATTCCCTGAAGAATTTGTGGAAGGTATGGCAGGATGAAGGAATCAGAATCTGGGGTGCGGATGGAGGACGCTACTTTAATTATTCCAGAGTCCTGGCGGAAAAAGCGAAGCATCTGATCGGTGCCGATGCTGAGGAGATTGTTTTTATGGGATCCATTACCTCGAACCTGCATCAAGCCCTGGCCACCTTCTACAAACCCACAAGCCGTCGTTACAAGATTATCGTGGATGAACTGAACTTTCCGTCGGACATCTATGCCACAAAGAGCATGATCGAGCTGAAGGGTTATTCCGTGGAGGATGCACTGGTGAAAGTGAAAACCAGGGACGGACGGATGATCCTGGAAGAGGACATCATCGCCGAAATGAAAGAGGATGTGGCCCTGATTCTGTTGCCGTCGGTGCTCTATAGAAGTGCACAGCTCCTTGATATGGAGAGGATTACCCAAGAGGCGAAAAAGCGGGGAATCATCATCGGGTGGGATCTTGCCCATTCCATCGGATCCGTGCCCCATGATTTTAAGAAGGTGGATCCGGATTTTGCCGTGTGGTGCTCTTATAAGTACTTAAACGGAGGTCCGGGAGCCACAGCCGGGATGTATGTCAACCAAAGACATTTCAAAACCCCGGCGGGGTTAAAGGGATGGTTCGGAAGCAAGGATGAGGCCCAGTTTCTGATGGATCACGATTTCCAACAGGACGGGGATGCAAACGGATTTCTCCTTGGAACCCACAGCCTTCTGGCAATGGCAGGGATTGAAGGGTCTTTGGAGATCTTCGCTGAAGCGGGGATGCACCGGATCCGGGAGAAGTCCCTTCGTCTAACCGGCTATCTGATGGATCTCATCGATGCCAGGCTTTCAAAGCACGGCTATTCCGTGGGCAATCCTCGGGAGGATGCCAAACGGGGAGGCCATGTGGCCCTGGAGCATGAGGAGGCCTACAGGATCAGCCTTGCCCTTCGGGACAATAATGTGGTTCCTGATTACAGAGAACCCAATGTGTTACGCCTTGCACCGGTGGCCCTTTACAATACTTTCGAAGAGGTTTATGAGCTGGTGGAAATATTAGAGGAGATCGTCAGTAAGAAACTGTATCAAAACTATGACCTGGACCGGGTGACCGTACTCTAGCAGGCACCCATCACAGAAATCGCCCCGGTAGTGGAAACACTTCCGGGTTTTTACCCTCTTCATAGAAACTACCATTGATTTTCCCTTTACAATAAGGGTAGAATAATAGGAGTAGCAGTAATAATAAATAAACAACGGAGAGTTATCTAGAACTGCAGAGAGAGGGTGTTGTGTATGGATCCAATTGATCAATTGATTATTGAAATCCTTCAAGAGGATTCCAGAACTTCTGTGACGGAGATTTCCCGCAGGGTCAACCTTTCGAGACCCAGCGTCAACGAGAGGCTTATGAAAATGACGGAAAAGGGGATCATTGAAGGGTTCACAGCCCGGGTTCCACCGGAGAAAATCGGCTATGAGGTAAGTTTCATCATGGAGATCAGTGAGTTGTCGATTTCCTGGAAACAGATGGAGAGTATGCTCTTGGAAATTCCATATATAACCGAGTATCATCGTGTCACTGGCAACAGCAACTATTTTGCCAAGGCCTCCGTTCCCGATATTGAAACCATGAATGAACTGTTATCCCGCCTGATGAAGCACTGCCACGTGTCCTCCTCCATAATTCTGCACTCTCCTTTGATTAACAGGCCTTTGAAGCCCTTGTAGAATGGAGCCGTCAGCATATCATAGAAGGAGTGATTGCCATGCCACTGAAAACCCCTGAACAATACGAAAAAAGCTTACGAGCCTTAAATCTGGAAGTTTATCTATTCGGGGAAAGAGTAAAATCCCCGGTGGACCATCCCATCATCAGACCCTCACTGAATTCCGTTATGAAAACCTATGAATTGGCCCAGGATCCGGAGCATTTGGAGTTAATGACGGTAACATCCGGTTTAACGGGAAAGCGGATCAATCGTTTTACCCATCTTCA
>CAZTIJ010000119.1:0-6779 GCA_964613365.1 uncultured Clostridiaceae bacterium
TAATCATAACCCAAACCGGTGTAGCAATAAAAATTGAGGAATAGGTTCCGCTCAAAATCCCTGCTATCAGAGGGAGAGCGAAGGTTCGAATTTGTTCTACACCTAGAATATACAAGGCAACAATTGTTAACAGAGTTGTAATTGAAGTAATGATTGACCGTTTCAGCGTTTGACCAATACTTGTATTCCCAATATCAGCATAATTGTTCTTCTTTAAAAACGGCATGTTCTCCCGGACTCGGTCAAAAACAACAATACTGTCATTGATAGAGTAACCCAGTATCGTCAATACTGCAGCAATGAAAGGATTATTGATGGGAATGTTTAAAACTGCATAGACCGATAAAAGAATTAAAATGTCATGCATTAAAGCGGTCAAAGAGGCGAGTCCGTAAGACAACTCAAAGCGAAAGGTTATATATATCAACATCCCGATTGCAGAAATCAATATTGAAAGCAAAGCCCGTTGCTGAATCTCCTGCCCTATGGAAGGGCCAAACTGGTCCACCCGTAGGGGCTGATCCGCCGTAAGATTATGCCTCTCTCGCAATTCATTATAAAGCTCACGTCGATCTTCGCTATCCAAGTCCTCCGAGGTTCTGATAACTATATTATGTTGGTCTACTCCAATGTGGTTGATGCTCGCTGCAGGATCATATTGATCAACAACTTCGCGGATTTCCGCTGTTTCTACGTATTGCTCCATATCCACTTCAATCTCCGTACCTCCGGTGAAATCAATGCCCAGTTCTACCCCTTGTATTAAGGTAAAGACCCCACCGGTTAAAATAATCAAGGCCGAAATAATAAAAAAGTATTTTTTGTTTTCAACGATTCTCATAATAAGCCTCCTTACTTTATCCCGAATAGGGTTTTGCTTTTTGCCGTATTAATTTTTACCGCCAGACGTAATAACAGCCGGGTAATGACAATAGCTGTAAACATACTGCAAAGAATGCCGATGATTAGAAGAACCGCAAATCCTCTAATCGGACCTGTGCCAAATTGATAAAGGACAACTCCGGCAATCAAGGTAGTGACATTTGCGTCGAGAATGGTTTTAAAGGCTCTTTTGAAGCCGGATTCAATGGATACCCGAACGGTTTTTCCCGTGCTGATATCCTCCTTGATCCGTTCAAAAATAATTACATTTGCATCCACGGCCATACCGATCGAAAGAATTAACGCAGCGATCCCCGGAAGCGTCACGGTTGCATTCAGAAGGACGATCACGCCGAAGACCAAGAGTATATAAATAGTTAGAGCGATGTCCGCCACAAGTCCCGGTATTTTATAGATCACAATCATAAATAGCATTAATAGGGAAATACCGATAACCGCAGCTTGTACGCTTCTTTCCAAAGCATACTCCCCTAGGGTTGCAGTAATTGTGGAGGTTCGGATTTCTTCCAGCTCCACCGGTAAGGCACCGGCGCGGATCAGGGCCGCCAACTCGGAAGCGGATTCAATGGTGAAGTTACCAGATATGGTAGGCCTCCCGTCGGCAATTCGATCTTCCACCGTCGGCGCTGAGATCACTTCATCATCAAGGATAATTTCAATGATCCGATCTTCCACAGGGTATTCAGGAAGTTGTGCTAACCGACCAGTGACCTCTGCAAAGGCTTCCCGTGCATCAGCATCTAATTCTAGGGCCACGTAAGGACGGTTCCCATCCATCATTACCCGGGCATCATTCACATCATTTCCTGAGATGACCAGATCCCCGTCGGGATCGACAAACTCTAAGCGAGCGGTGGTTCCAATCATCTCAATGGCATCTTCCGCTTCTTCCACCCCGGGAAGCTCTACCCGCACTCGGTTGTCTCCCTCGCGAACGATCACCGGCTCAGTAAGACCGAGACTATCCACCCGTAAGCGAAAGATTTCAATGACTTGCTCCATTTCACGATCCAGCTGTGCACCTGTAGAATCGGTATCCGCTTCATATACCAGATAAACTCCCCCTTGTAAGTCAAGACCCTGATTAATGGACTCCGTTAAAGGGGGAAGGTTTACCCCACCCATATCTATACCGAAAAAAGCCGTGTATGCACCGCCTATCACAAGTAGAATAATGAAAATGAAGGCAACTAAACTTTTTGTATTCATCGAAGGACCTCCTTATTTCCTTTATGATCCCGGCCGTAGTCTGCATACTTAAGAGCGGAATCCCTAATTCCTTGAATCTCCTCATCGGTAAGCTTTCGAACAACCTTTCCCGGTGAACCGAGAACCAAAACACCGGAGGGGATTTCCTTTTCTGCGGTTACCATGGCACCTGCACCAATAATGGTGTTTTTGCCGATTTTTGCTCCATCAAGAATGATGGAGCCCATACCGATTAAACAGTTGTCTCCTACGGTACAGGCATGGACTATAGCATTGTGTCCTACAGTAATGTACTGACCTAAAGTCGTTGGATATTTGTGACTTATATGAAGAACACTGTTGTCCTGTACATTGGTGTACTCTCCAATTTCAATGCGGTTATAGTCCCCGCGAAGGACTACATTATACCAAATACTGGCATTTTCTTTGATCGTTACGTTTCCGATGATCGTTGCATTCGGTGCAACATAAGCATCCGAGTGAATGGTAGGTGCCTCATTTTGATGTTGTGCAATCATGCTTCATCACGCTCCAATCGTTTTTTTGCCTCTATAATAATGGAGTTTTGTATTCTTTTTTTCTCCATTTCACACCCTAGTTCATAGGGGATTAATAAATCATTGTTTTCATGATAAGCATTCGCATGACAACCCCCACTGCAGTAATATTTTGCCCAGCAGTCCTTACAAGCGTCTTTATTATCCACACTGGCCTCCTTAAATAAGAGAGCTGTTTTCTCATCCAAGCTGTTTTGATTCCATATGCTTCCCATTTTAAACTGTGGATTTCCTGCAAATTGGTGGCAGGGATATATATCTCCTTCCGGAGTGATGGAAAGATATTCAACACCGGCACCGCAACCTAAAGCTCTTTTTTCTTGACAAGGATTTTTTTGCAGGTTCATTTTAAAGTGGAAAAACTCAAACCCCTCTTTCGTTCCCCGTTTGTCAAAATAAGCTTTCTCTAGGATGTCATACTGCTCATTGATTTCAGTCAAATCCTCCAATGCTAAAGCGTAATCTTCTTCCTTGGGCGCTACCACCGGTTCCACAGAAAGGTTGCGAACGCCCTGTTCCGCCAAATGAATAACATCTTTCGAAAACTCTTTATTGAATTTCGTAAAGGTTCCCCGAACATAATATGGTTTGTCCCCACGTTTTTCCACCATACGCTTGATTTTCGGAAGAACTAAGTCGTAGGTTCCTTTATTGTTGACCGTATAGCGCATTCGATCATTGGTTTCCTTAGTTCCATCAATACTAAGAACAATATTATCCATGTTGTTGTTAATGTAATCCATATTCTCTTCATTTAATAATGTACCGTTGGTTGTGATGGTAAATCGCATATTTTTATTCCATTGCATAGCTTTTTTCTTACCATAATCCACAAGTTTCTTAACAACTTCAAAATTCAGCAAAGGTTCTCCGCCGAAAAAGTCCACTTCTAGATTTCGTCGGTTTCCTGAGTTTTCAATTAAAAAATCCAAAGCCATCGCTCCGGTTTTGAAGTCCATTAATAAATTGTCTCCCTTGAAGTTTCCCTGGGAGGCAAAGCAATATTCACACCGAATATTACAATCATGAGCAATGTGTAGACACAGCGCCTTAACCACATGTTCGAAATTCTCTCCCCGTGTAATATCCTGAGTAAACAACTGTTCATCATTAACCAACTGGTTCAATTCCTCGAGTCCTTCCAATAGCA
This sequence comes from uncultured Clostridiaceae bacterium, assembly GCA_964613365.1. Classification (GTDB taxonomy): domain Bacteria; phylum Bacillota; class Clostridia; order Peptostreptococcales; family T1SED10-28; genus Isachenkonia. The sequence goes on from CAZTIJ010000119.1 coordinate 3,820, forward strand.
GCTCTTCCGGGTACTTGAGTTTTAGTTCTGCAAGCACCTTTTCTCTTGGAACCTTGGTTTTTGTTCCGTTATTCGGGAACAAGGTCAAAATATCGTAAACCATTTTATCAACAATATGAACCGCTCCGCTGTTTACATCTAATACCACTGGTATGTTATCTTTTTCAAACTGATAAATCATGGTTTCACCCTTCTTTCTGATTCTTTCATTAAAAAACAGCAGTATGATGCAACTGCTGTTATCTATGATGATTTTTACCGATGGGGATTTTCACAATCCTGGTTTCCAACGGTACATGAAGTTTTGCATGCGGATTGGCAAGATGTTTGACATTCTCCGCATCCAGAGATGCTGTTATCTTTTGTTGTGGTTCCTTGAACTAATGTTGTAATAAAAGTCATACTCTTACTCCTTTCCATATAATTTCTCATCAATTATATCACAAAAATGTTTAAAAAAAAACATTCAAAGATTAATACTTGCTAGGATTGGTCGTATTTGTGAAAAAATTCATTTTTATAAGCTATAAAGCGATCCTCTTCTAGAGACATTCGAATGTTTTTCATTGTATTGATTAAAAAATGGACATTGTGATAAGTCATCAGTCGAAGGCCTAAGATTTCATTGGCCTTAAATAAATGCCTTAAATAAGCCCGGGTATAATTTCTACAAGTATAACAGCTACACTCCCCATCCAGAGGAGAGAAGTCCTCTTTAAACTTCGCGTTGGTAATATTGACGGTGCCATAAGTGGTCATAGCGGTGCCGTTTCGGCCAATTCTGGTGGGATGAACACAATCAAACATATCGATGCCCTTTTCCACCCCTTCAAATAATGCATCAGGGCTACCCACTCCCATTAAATATCTAGGTTTGTTCTTTGGCAATAAAGGGGTAGTGTACTCTAGTACTTCATACATTATGTCCTTAGGTTCCCCCACACTTAACCCTCCAATGGCATAACCGGGAAAATTCAGCTCTAATAGCTCTTTCACACTCTCTTCCCGCAGATCTTGGTACATGCCCCCTTGAACGATTCCAAACAAACTTTGATTGGGATTTTTGTTCGCCTCAATGCATCTTTTCGCCCAGCGGGTAGTACGTTTTAAGGAATTATAAACATACTCACGAGTAGCTGGGAAAGGTGGACACTCATCTAATACCATAGCAATATCGGAATCCAGGGCGTTTTGAATCTCAATGGCCTTTTCCGGTGTCAACTCCTGCTTACTCCCGTCGATATGAGAATTGAAAGTCGCCCCTTCTTCTGAAAGCTTTCGTAGTTTTCCCAAGCTAAAAACCTGAAACCCTCCGCTGTCGGTTAAAATCGGACGATCCCAATTCATAAACTTATGCAAACCTCCGGCCTTATCAATCAGATCATGACCCGGTCGCAAGAACAAATGATAAGTATTGCTTAAAATAATCTCCGCATTAACCTCTTTTAGTTCTTCCGGTGTCATGGTTTTTACCGTAGCTTGTGTACCCACGGGCATAAATATCGGAGTGTTTATTACACCACGATTAGTGTGAAGCTTTCCCAATCGCCCTTTGGTATCACTACATTCTTTTAACAATTCATATTTTACTAACATATCCGCCTCCTACTAAGTGCTTATTTTATAAACATTGCATCACCAAAACTGTAAAATCGATACTTCTGATCAATCGCTTCTTGATAGGCCTTCATGGTATTATCCTTTCCGGCAAAGGCGCTGACTAACATAATTAACGTGGATTTCGGTAAATGAAAGTTGGTAATCAATCCATCGACCCTCTGGAATTTATAACCGGGATAGATAAAAATATCCGTCCAACCGCTAGTTGCTACTGTTTTCCCATCTTTACCGTCTATGGACTCTAAGGTCCGACAACTGGTTGTGCCTACGGCAATAACCCGCTTTCCTTGTAACTTCGTCTTATTGATGAGATCTGCAACTTCAGCACTTAGGTGATAAAACTCAGCATGCATTTTATGATCTGCAATATCCTCCGCTTCCACGGGCTTGAAAGTACCAAGACCCACATGCAAAGTAATATATGCGATATTGACACCCTTCTTTTCAAGTTTGTTGATGACTTCATCAGTAAAATGAAGACCTGCGGTTGGTGCTGCTACGGAACCTCTGTTCTTAGAATATATGGTCTGATACCTATCCGGGTTTTGCAATGTTTCTCCGATGTATGGGGGTAAGGGCATCTCACCTAACTGATCCAGAACTTCATAGAAATCTCCTGAGTACTTAAATCTAACCATCCGAAGACCCTCTTTCCGTTCTTCTGTCACAGTACCTTCCAACAGTCCTTCTTTAAAAATTACTGTTGTACCTACTTTTAACTTTTTGGCTGGTCTAGCCATCACCAACCAAGTTTTCTCCTCCTCTTCCCCTACTAGAAGGAGTTCTACTTTGCCACCGGTTTCTTTCTTTTTACCATATAAGCGGGCAGGGATAACCTTGGTGTCATTTAAAACCAGGGTATCTCCCGCTTCTAGATTCTCAGTGATTTGATAAAATCTTTTATGTTCAATTTCTCCGGTTTCGCGATCTAGGGTTAACATTTTTGACTCGTCCCGTTTTTCAATGGGATTTTGTGCAATTAAACTTTCTGGTAGCTCAAAATCAAATTCTTCCGTTTTCATATATTCATTTCCACCTTTTGCCTTTTTAATAGTAAAGAAACTCGTAGACTGCCTAAATCTTATTACCCTCTTGTAAATCCAAAGTGATCATAGGCCTTAACAGAGGCAATTCTTCCCCTTGGTGTGCGACTGAGAAACCCTTTTTGTAATAAAAAAGGCTCATCTACGTCTTCCAGGGTGTTTTTTTCTTCTCCGGTGGAAGCAGCCAATGTATCAATGCCTACCGGGCCTCCTCCAAAATTCTGAATAATTACTTCGATAATTTTATGGTCTACTTTATCCAATCCAAGTCTATCTATTTCCAATAGATCCAATGCT
>CAZTIJ010000120.1:0-6756 GCA_964613365.1 uncultured Clostridiaceae bacterium
TGAAGAAGAAAAAATCAATGATAACCCTAAGGAGGCGATGGAAATGTTAGCAAAAGTTGGAGGAAAGGCCCCGGATTTTACCGCCATGGCTTTTCAAAATGGAGATTTTTCCGAAGTGAGTCTATCGGAGTATACGGATCAATGGACGATTCTATGTTTTTATCCCGGAGACTTTACCTTTGTGTGACCCACGGAATTATCAGCAGTTGCTGATCGAAAAGAGGATTTTGACCGTTTAGGGGTGAACGTGCTGTCCGTTAGCACCGACAGTCATTTCACCCACAAAATTTGGCAGGAAACGGAGCTTAGCAAAATGGTCGAGGGAGGCTTTCCCTACCCCATGGTTTCCGATTCCAACGGAAACATCGGAAAAATGTACGGCGTCTACGATGAAGCCGGCGGTGTAAACATCCGGGGAAGATTTTTAATTGACCCCGACGGAGTGATCCAAGCCATGGAAGTCATGACCCCTCCCGTGGGCCGAAACGTCGAAGAGCTGGTAAGACAAATCGAAGCTTTCCAACATGTACGGGAAACCGGCGAAGTGACCCCTGCGGGCTGGGTCAAGGGTAAGAAAACCCTAACCCCGGGACCGAACTTGGCCGGAAACGTATGGAAGGAATGGACTCCGAAGGATCGATAGATGCCGTCCCTATCCTAAGGAAAGTCTTTTCAAATAAACCCATAAAAAACTGCCCCGGAATCATTTCTCCGGAGCAGTTTTTTTATTTTACCACCAGCACATTTATTTTCGCATTCTGGATCACACCGTTACTGACACTTCCCAGCATAAATTTTTTCAATCCTCCCAGTCCCCGATTTCCGATCACAATCAAATCGTAGTTTTCCCTTTCGGCAACCTCCGTGATTTTTCCAACGGGTTCCCCTTTAATAATTTTTTGGTTCACGGGAATATTGGCCTCTTCCAAGTCTTTCTTTACTTCCTTAGCCATTTTTTTGATGTTCATGAATTTTTCGATCTGTAAACGTTCATCAGGGGACAGCTCTTTCGATGGCCTGGGCCGATTTTCCTCCACCGCCTGCCAGTAAGAGGCTTCTTTCTCCTGATACACATGGAGTAAGGTGATCTCTTTTTTTCTATCCCTCAAGGCCAGATCCTTGGCGGCTTTCACCGCCTTATGGCTATGGGGCGAACCGTCGAAACAAACTAATACCTTCATTTTATCCCTCCCTTTATCCGTCTTTTTCTGTTTATTTCAGTACTTGTTCATGTATACCCGGAAATGATATTGTTAACTATTTATCTTCTCGGCGACCTTCCCGCCGAGAAAGCTGTTTTCATTCTTTATTTTCGAATGGTGGCGACGATTTTTTGGGGATTCAACAACATACCAAGGGCGCTGTCAATACTGTGTACCACAATATCCACCGCACCGAACAACGGGGCATACATTCCCTCTTCTCCCATGACCCCGAAGGATAAGATCCCTTCCTTTACCATTTTTAAATCATTTCCTCCGTTTCCCAGAGTGACGGTTTCTCTATAACCCAGGGAACGGACAAAACCGGCTTTTTCCCCATCATGTTCATCGCTCTTGAGAACGATGATCTCCGAGAACCCACCGATTTTTTCCTTTAAGTCCTCTGCGGTGTTGTGGGTATCTGCCGTGAGGATATAAATGTTTACCTTTTCAGCCAGTTTCTTCAACAGCCTTTCCGTATTTTCCGAAATTTCACCGTTGTTGGCCAGGGTTCCGTTCAAATCAAATACCACATGGTGAATGGTGTATTTTTCTCCCCAAGGGATTTTCACATCAATAGCCATCTTCTCAGCCCCTTCTGTTTTCTGTTTTTCAGCTTTCCATCGAAGAAGCCACCGGCACGGATGGTGGCTTCCTTCTTCTTAAGTAATCGGACCCCGCTTTCCCGGATGATTACAGGTTTTCATGGGAACAATCGCAGTAGGGCGGCGTATCCGTCTGTTTACAGGTGCAAAGCTTTACGGTTTCCGTTTCCTTTGCCGTAAAGGCTACGGGCTCAAAGGAGAAGCCTTCATCGGAACCGTCGCACCAGGGTTGGTTTTCGCTTCTGCCGCAACTGCACCATACATACATTTCCCCTTTTTTCACATCCACATCGATGGGCTCTTTACCTGCCACTCTTCCCTTTTCTCTTTCTTTAGCCATTTGAACAACTCCTTTATTTTTGTTTGGAAAATTCTGATTCCTTTCATGCTACTTATACCTGTTTTCCCCGGTTCTTAAACAGATTCTTTTCTTATTCCTTGATAAAACCCTTTTGTCACCGGCCGCCTAGCTTTTTTTAATGCTGACGGTGCCCTTAAGATATGTTATACTTACTACAAGACGGAATATTCAGAATAAAAAGAGGAGGAATGCACAATGTCCAAGAACAAGAAAGACCCCCGCCCCACCCCCACCATCGTGGTTTCCAAGTACAACAATTACCTGGTCACGGACCTGGAAACCTTGAAAAAATCCGACGGTGAAAAACTGGACACCCAGCCGGTTACCGGACTTTGTCGATGCGGCGGATCAAAGATGAAGCCCTACTGTGACGGTACCCATAACGAAGAGGGGCTTAATGAAGTGAAAAAAAAGGATCGACTTCCCGATGAAGTGAAAACCTACACCGGTGAAGACATCATTATCTATGACAACCGAGGGGTCTGCAGTCATGATCGCAGCTGTGTGGAAATGCTTCCCCAGGTATTTCACAGGGATAAAAAACCCTGGATCACCCCCGACGGCGCCGGGGTTGCAAAAATAATCGAAACCATCGAACAGTGTCCCTCCGGAGCCCTGAGCTATGGTTTTGGAAAGCGGCGCTACCAGGAATGGGGACAGGAATCCCCCGCCATTACCACGGCCAAGGACGGACCCTTAGAAGTAACCGGAGGGGTTTTACTGAAGGATGACGGAGGCTGCCAACCGGAGTGTAAGGAACATTATACCCTTTGTCGATGTGGCGGATCCCATAATAAGCCCTTCTGTGACGGGGATCACTTGGATAACGGTTTCAAAGGGGATTAAGCCCTTTTCCCATGAAAACAGGAGTCTTTCCGATGATCGGGAAGACTCCTGTTTTTCCGTTAGCCGGGGACCCTTTCGGTTCCCTTTTTTATCTCTTCATAAAGGCCGTCGATTTCCTCCGGGGAAAGGGTTGTAGGGGCCATAGCAATCTCTTCGTTCAGCTCCCGGATCAGATCCTGCATCTTCAGTATTTTCCCCTCCTTCGGAGGCTCTCCGTCAATTTTCAACGTAGCGTCGTTGTTAAACAGCACAAAGGATTTCATCGGAACTTCTTTCAAGGCGGGAAAGACTTCCCTTAACCGCCGGATCCTTTCCTGATTCTTCAAAAAAGGGTTGTTCAAGGTCCCTTCCTTCCTTTTATCCTTCCAGGTCCATGGATCCTTCCCGGGGTTTCCCCGAACCGTGGCCTTATAGCTGTTCACATCGAAGAGGTAGATCCCAGCTTCGCTGATCATGATCAGCTCCAATCGCTCCGGGGTTTGGTCCTTGGCGGGTAGATATCGATTGGTAATGATCTTTCTGTGGATTGCATACTCTTCCAGGTAGGTAAAGGCTAAAAATTCTCCGTATCTTTTCGTATTTCCGATGGTGGCGAAAAAAGGATTGCCGCTCTCCTCTTTGTACCGGGAACGATTGTATTGTATCAGTTTCGGGAAAATGATCCCTGCAATCAACAATAGTATGATCAGTATAATGGGCATGGTAGCTCCTCCTGTTTCATATTTTCTTGGAAACTTCCTTTCCTAATAGTTATTCTATATGTGTCGGGGATTTCCTCCCCTTTCCGGAAATTCATCATAAGAAATTTCCCGCCCGGGGATTTTATATCCCGGGTAAGATATGTTTCAAGTAATAACGCAAATAGCCCATGACCACCCCTAGGGTGATGAGTTCCACAATGGGCACCACCAGCCATACCCCAAGCATTTCCAGCCATCGGGGAAGGATCAGCACCAGAGGAATCATCAAAAGCATCCCCCTTAACAGGGAGATTCTTATGGAGGGTTTTCCCAGAGACACCGCAGCAAAAAAGGCGCCCAGGGTAATGTTGATCCCCATAAAGGGAAAGGCGAGGAAATAGACCCGGATCCCCTCCACCCCCAAACGGCTCATGGCGGGATCCCCTTCACTGTTAAACACCCTCAGGATCCCCGGGGCGAAAATAGCGCCGCCGGCATAGGTGAGAATCCCCATCCCCAGGGTTACTGCCACCGTCCACTTAAGAATCCGTTTTAAATCCTCTATTCTCTTTTCACCGAAGGCCTGGCTGACCAGGGGTTGGATCCCCTGGCCCATGCCGATGTATATCGCCACGATCACCAGGGCGATGTTAGCCACCACACCGTAGGCCGCCACCCCCATATTCCCTGCAATACCCAGGATGGTCAAATTGAAAAGAAGAATCACCAGTCCGTTGGAAAAATCCGTAACAAAGGCGGAAAAGCCCAGACGAATCATCTCTTTCCAGTCCGTTAAAAAACCCCCGGGTCTTTTCAACCTCAAATGAACGGAATGTTTGCGCCAGTAGTGGATCATGAGGATAAGGCCCACCGCCGGTGCCGTCACCGTGGCCAGGGCCGCCCCCAACATGCCCAATTGCAAGGGAAAGATGAAGATATAATCCAGCACAATATTGCCGAAACTGCCGATGACCATTCCCAGCATGGCAATTCTGGGGTTGTTGTCGTTTCGAACAAAAGCCACAAAAATATTATTCATAATAAAGAAACCGGAAAAGAGCAACACCGTTTGAAGATAGGTCTTGGTCATTGGAAAAATTGACTGGTCCGCACCTAATAGACGGGTAAGTTCCTCGGCATAAAAAACTCCCGCCAGGGTCATTCCCAGGGAAATCACACCGCCTAAAATCAAGGTATTGGTAAAGACCTCCTTCGAAGCGCCGTACTCCCCCCGGGTCCGGAGGATGGTAAACCTGGTGGCCCCGCCGATTCCCAGCATCAGTCCGATCCCGGTTAAGAGTCCGTAGATGGGAATGGCAATATTTAACGAGGCCAGGGCCTCGTTTCCGATTCCCGTGGCAATAAAATAGGTATCCGCCAAAATATAAATGGAGATCCCCAACATGCCTAGGATTCCAAAGGCGGCACCTTTTATGTATTCCCCGGCCAGGGTACTGTTTTTTTCATTCATTGCAATCCGTCCTTTTGCCCTTCATTTCTTCTTCGGTTGCTTCCCTTGCTTGCTTTCTTTGCTTTTTCCCCGCGGGAAAGAATTTCATAAAAAAACCTCCGCCTAATGGCATCATTAGTTTCCGGAGGTTTTCCTTCCCTGATCCTCAAGGGCCTAGAATAAGCCGTGGGGGACCTTCACTAGTGGACCACCAGCACACTGGCCTCGGTGCCTTGAATCACGGCATTGCTCACACTTCCCATAACCATATTCTTCAGGCCTCCCCGGCCCCGTCTGCCCAGGACCACCATGTCATAGTCCCCGTTCTTTGCTTCGTTGATAATGACCTTGGCGGGGTGACCGTGCTCGATACGAATGTTGGTTTTGGCACCGCTCTGCTCAAATTTTTCCGCGATCTCTTCCAGCTTCTCCTGCTTTTCCAACCAATTTTCCTTCTCCCGCTCCTTTAATGTATCCAACAATTCCGGAGAAGTGCGAAACTTGTCTTTGGATATGGGTTCCCGGGATTGCTCCTTATAGGCATGCACTAAGGTTACCTCATGAACTCCGCAGTCCTTAACCAGATGATGGGCTTTTCCCACCGCCCGAAGGCTTGATTCCGAACCGTCATAACAGACTAAGATCTTCATTGTGCTCATTCCTCCTTTTTATAATAATGTACCCGGAGATTGAAGAATGAATCAAACAATGATCATTTTTTCCCTGTGGGGGCTGCACGGCCCCCTAGGAAATTTTTGTGGTCCAGTTTTCACAGTTCCAAACCTCGGTTGCCACCGCCCGGTAAAATTCCGGTTCATGGGAGATCAGCAGCACGCTGCCCCGATAGGCCTGCAAGGCCCGCTTTAGTTCCTCCTTAGCCTCCACATCCAAATGATTGGTGGGCTCATCGAGGATCAACAGATTGGTTTCCCGATTCAAAAGCTTGCACAGACGGACTTTGGCATTTTCACCGCCACTGAGAACCACCATTTTGCTTTCAATATGTTTCGTGGTCAAACCGCATTTTGCCAAGGAAGAACGGACTTCGTGCTGGTTCAGGGAGGGAAACTCCTTCCAGATCTCTTCAATGCAGGTGTTGTAGTTGGCTTCCTTGGTTTCCTGTTCAAAGTAGCCGATCCCCAGATGCTGTCCCTTTTCCACCGATCCCTTCACCGGGGGGATTTCCCCTAGGATGCTGCGAAGCAAGGTGGTTTTCCCCAAACCGTTGGCCCCGGTCAGGGCAATTTTTTCCCCCCGTTCCATTCGAAGATTTAAGGGTTTGGTCAATGGTTCCTCATAACCGATGATGAGATCTTTGGTTTCAAAGAGCATCTTTCCCGGGGTTCTTCCTTCCTTGAACGAAAATTCCGGTTTCGGTTTTTCCTGGGGAAGTTCGATCTTCTCCATTTTATCCAGCTTCTTTTGCCGGGACATGGCCATATTTCTGGTGGCCACCCGGGCCTTGTTTCTGGCCACAAAATCCTTCAGACCGTCAATTTCCTGCTGTTGCTTTTTGTAGGCCGCCTCCAGCTGTTGCTTTTTCGCTTCGTATACTTTTTGAAACTCCTCATAATCCCCCACATATCGGTTCAGTTTCTGATTTTCCATATGA
>CAZTIJ010000121.1:0-984 GCA_964613365.1 uncultured Clostridiaceae bacterium
GAGGATTTAAAGACTAGAGTACCAGGGAGGGATGTTATGGAAGAAAATCAAATCGCCACATGGAGCCTAGAACGGTCCGTTACAATATGGGATATATGAAAGAGGTGACGATAATGAAGGTTTTTAGAAGCAAAAGCATCGCTATTCTATTGGTAGTGGCAATGGTGTTTACCCTTGGTTTTTCCAACGCCTTTGCTGCAACCAACAACAACCAAGACAACAGCGAGGAAATCGCCGTAAAAATTGACAGTTATGAAGATGATATAGAAAACGCCAATCATCCCGAGGCGCTGATCGAAAACCTTGTTCAGCGGCTGGAAGAAAAATCACAATACGAAGGCTATAATATCGAGTTTGACCGTTACTATATTAAAGGAGGCGCCCAGGCCTCCGGCGGAGGATTTTATAACAGCGACGGCAAGGTAATGGATGTATCCGATCTGGAAGACGAAGGTATTCGCCGGTACACCGACAACGATATTGCCTTTAATCAAAATCTTGATTTGGACGAAGATGATCTAAGCTATGAAGACGTATTTGATCCGGACTTTACCGTCAACGGGGAGGATAATATGGACCATGGAATTTCCCATGTGTTGTTCCTGTTTACCAAAACCCCGGAACCGGATCCCGAAGGTTACTTAGCGGTTACCAAGCTCCTAGAGGGATTCCCGGGAGAGGTAACGGATTTTGAAATTACTATCGAGGATTCCGAAGGTGATACCGAAACCGAAACAGAAACCATCACCGCGGGAGAAACCGAAACCTTTACTTTAGATCCGGGAACCTACCGGGTTTGGGAAAGCGATACAAAGGATGCCGATGAGGTCTCCTACTCCAAGGATACCATCGCCGGCAACGACGGCCCGGATTATGTAGAAGTTGTGATTCATAACGACGAAACAACGGAACTTGAAATCACCAACTTTTTCGAAGAACCCGAAGGCACCCTGATCATCGATAAGGTGATTGAATACCTCTCCG
>CAZTIJ010000121.1:994-6754 GCA_964613365.1 uncultured Clostridiaceae bacterium
CCTTCAGGAATCCAGGGAGACCGAAGACTCATTAGAAGTTACAATTAGAAGCATTGAACAAAATGAGGAGTGGGTCGAAGAAATCAATCAGGGGGACGATAATGAGTTTGATTTGCCCGCCGGAGAATATTTCCTATACGAAAGCGAAACCTTAGGCGCTATGCCGGAGTATAAAGAACAGGACACCGATAACTTCAGTCTTGAGGGCATCAACTTTACAATTGAAGAGGACGGGGAAACCACCATCATCATTACCAATGTCTTTTCCCGGGAGATTCCCCTATCCAATGTGGAAATACTAAAAACCCTGGGACAGGTTGACGGAGTACCCCATGAGGGCGTGGAGTTCACCTTGACGCCAAACTTTGAAATCCCCATTTTTGACGAGGATTCCGGTGAAAGAATGGAAAGCCTTATTATAGAAAAACCTATTGTTTCGGAACAAACAGGCGTTACGGATTCCCAGGGAAGAGTTGTATTTGACAACCTTCTACCGGGAGAATATACCCTTAGCGAGACTCTCCCCAACGGATTTACGGTTCAGGAGTTTGACTCCACCGTGATCGTGGAACCGGGAGGAGACCAAACCGTTGAAGTGGTCAATGATATGATCCGAAATGACCGAACCTCCTTTATCTACGAAGGCAGCACCATTGACGGCTTTAAGCTGAACGGTAATGAGGAGGGCCTTGAGGATTGGACCATCGAGCTTTACCAGGAAGACAGCGAAGAGCCCATGGCAACCACCCAAACCGATGAAGACGGATACTTCCAATTCAACGGCCTGGAAGACGGAACCTACATCGTAGCCGAAGTGATGCAGGAGGGTTGGGAAAACCTGACACCCATCGAACAGGAAGTCACCATCGGCGACGAAAATCATCCGGAAGACACACAGAATTTTGAAGATGACAACGATCTGATCGCCGCCATGGACGAGGATCACCTGGTCTTTACCGCGGAAGGTCGAATCGGAGACCGGGGTGGAGCCGCAACCCACGAGATGAACATTCACACCCCTTCATATAACGTGGAGGACCAAGGAAACTTTTCTTGGAACAACAACGGAGTACCCGTTGACTTTGAAGTACAGTATGATCCTGCCGAGGAGGAAGTGGTCTTTACCCTGGGCAATGAACCCTTTGTATCCTACGACCTGGCGGAAGACCATGATTTCTCCGATATTATGATTCGAACCCGCGCCGTAAAAGCTAACAGCGGTATCATGATCAACGACTTGGCACTGAACGGAGATCCAATAGACGGAACTTCCGTGGCCGTGGGAGACGAAGAAGGCATCGATGTACTATGGATCAGCGGAGAAGACCTGATGAACAGCGAGGGATTCTCTTTGACCGGTCAATCCACCATGTACTGGGATTCCCATAGCGACCATATGCCCAATCAGTCGGAACTGGCCTATCAGATAAAATTCGGTAACGTTCCCGTAGAGGAAACCCATAGTGTAACCTTTGTCAACGAAGCCCTCGACGAAATCGTCGGTGAGCCTACCGGTATTTTAAACATTGAAAAAGCCTATGCCGATGACTTCGCCACGGAGGATGACAATGCCCAGGAATTCACCGTCCGTATTACCGACGAGGATGGTGTTGAACAAGAACACTTATTCAGCGTGGATTCTCCCGCCCAAGTACCCGAACTGGAAGCCGGCACCTATTCCATTGAAGAGGTTGCCATCCCCGACGGATACGCCTTTGAGTCCATCAGCGAAGAGGAGATAACCGTCGACGAGGACAATCAGGATTTCACAGTGGTTATCGAAAACAGCATCATCGTAGAAGATATCGATGATACGGAACCACCGGAAGGACCGGGAGATGACGATCCCGTAGATGATGAAGAACCGATGGATGATGAAGACCCGGCGGATGATGAGGAACCGGTTAAAGAGGAAACACCGGACGAAGACTCCGATGATGATGTGATCATCCTGGATGAAGAAATCCCTCTTGGCACCGATGAATTACCACAAACCGGACAATATCACGTCAGCCTGTTCTACATCGCCGGACTGCTGATTTCCGGGCTGGGCGTCGCATTGAAGCGTTATGTATTTTAATATGATTAAGCACTAACCCAAAAAATAGCCCAAAGGGGACGGAGGTGTTTGAGTCATTTAATGACTCAAACACCTCCGTCCCCTTTGGGCTCCCTTTGGGCTATAAACGGAAGAACTTCATTTCTATAACATTTCCTTGGCTTTCATAGGTCAGCAACAAATTATCATCATCCAGCCGTTCCAGTGTATACCGGGTTTCTTTACCGACACTTTCCAGGCCCATTCCGTGGACATCCTCTTCGGCTTCCTCCACAACAACGGTGGTAATGGCATACACAGTTCCCGATGCCGACTTCTCAACCTCGGTAACCTTCTCCATGGGGAAAAACTCCGAGTACTGGTACCCGAATCGCATGTACTCAAAATCCTCCTCCTGATCTTTTGCCCTTTCCGCCTCGGCCTCACTGATTTCCATCACCATTACATCAAAGGGATCCTCATCCTCTTCCATCTCCCACATACCGTAGAATTCTTTAAGGTTCAGTTCTTCTTCCTCCTCTTCCCCTTCATCCTCGCCGGAGTCCTCCTTCTCGGATTCCTCCCGAACATCTGCGTCATCCTTTTCTTCTTCAGGCTCGCCGCCATCTTCCCAATCCTCCGGATCCTTCTCCTCCTGTTCATCATCTTCCGGTTCTTTCGAATAATCCTCTTGCTGTTCTCCGATCCCCACCGTTTCGGTATTCTCTTCCCCTGGATCCTCACTGCCGGTGTTACAGGCGACTAATAAAAACATAACCAGTACCATTACTATCCATAAATTTTTTCTTCCCAATAAAAACCCCTCCTACTGTTATCTTTTTACTACACACCGCCACTTCCCAAGCTCTCTTTACAAAGGATGGTACTACGCACCGAAGGGTTCCTCTGACTATTGCCCCCGGGATGCTTTGCCAAATAGGGATTGGAAACATAAACTGCCTATCGCCCCCAAGGACCGCACTCCACGGATGAAACTCCACTGAATACCTCGATCGCCCGTCTGGGGAATCGGTTCTTTAACATCCCGATTCCCTTTTGCTGCTCCCGCCTCTATCGGTTCCTCGTTTTCTTCCTCCTCGAAAGACTCCCCTTCTTCACTTTCCATCACCGCAAAAATGCTCCACCGATCGGCGTAGCCCATCATTTTATCCTCTTCCCGGATTTCACCGGGGATCTCTTCCCATTCCTGTGTTTCTTCGTTGTAACGATGCACCGTAAGATTATCCGGATCCTTTACTTTTTCCGAATCATAGGGAAACACCATTTCCACGGTCTCTCCATGAAAATTATGAATTCGAACTTCATCGGCATATAGAGAGAAACTGTAAATATCCGATACCAGGGTTTTCCCCGAAGCAAGCTTCACACTGTCCTCTTCCACCCCATGGACCTCAATGGTCAGGGTCTCGTATTCCTCCTGCCCCTGGCGACCCAGTATGCTTCTGATGGCCGCGTCCATAGCTTCGGAATCCATAATCAACCGTACCCCGCCCTTGGTTGTAAGGCTTAGGGTCTCATCTTCCATAAACTTCTTCGCCGTTACTTGCTCTTTTACCCTCTCCTCAGAGGTCTGGGGGCCAAAGTCAAAGGCTACCACGCCTAAATGCCTTTCAATCATCGGCTGATATTTCAACCGTTGGGATAATCCTATTCGGTTTCCGTCAAAAAAGATCCCTTCGTCTCCCCGCATTTCTCCAAAGATCAGTTCCTCTTCATTGAACAGGGGGCTGATGTCGGCGATTTTGTTGTTTCGCACACGAAGCCTTTCCAGCTTTAATAAATTCCTCAGTCCGGTAATCTCACGGATTTCATTGTTGTCCAGGGTCAAACTCCGAAGATTTTTTAACTCCTTTAGGACCTCGGGATCCTCCAGGCCGGTGTTGGATAAATCCAGATGTTCCAGACCTTGAAGGCTCTCCAGTCCCTGAAGATTGTCCAAGGGGTTGTTTCTCAGGGAAAGACTTTTTAATTCCTGCAATTCTGCCAATGCCTCCACCTCGGTAATTTGATTGCCTCCTAGGCGAAGCTCCTCCAGATCAGCCAAACGGGACAAACCTTGGGGAATCTCCTGTAGCCGGGCTTCCCATAAATCCAGGGACCGTAAATCCGTTAATTTCATGATGCTTTCCAAGGCTCCCTCACTGACCGGTGTCTGGCTTATTCGAAAAGACCTTAGCCCTTCCATGGACTCCAGAAATTCGTAGTCCTTCAGCTCCACCATCCACAGTCTTAAAGCCTCCAACTGTTGAAGCCTTTTTAAATTGCTGTCCCGGGTAACCTTTCCGGTCTCCAGGTTCAGCTCTTTTAAGTTTTTCAACTCTTCAAGGGGAGAAAAGTCTTCAAAATCTCTGAAGGAAAGGGTGAGTTTTTCAAGATTCTCAAAGTATTGTATTCCCTCCAGACTCTTTAGGTTCCCTCGGGAAAAATCCTGTTCCAATTCCTTTACTTTCAAAGCATCCGTCACCGTTATCGGCCCCGAGTCCCTCTCCAGTTTCTCCAGCACGATTTCTTCCAGCACGGAACATTCAAACTCTATTTCCCGATCCTTTTCCCCCCGGACAAAACCGCTGCTCAACAGGACAAGGATCAGCGTCGTAAGTACAACTTTCTTCATCTGCATCATGAGACCTCCTAATTGTTATGTAGGTATTCAAGCCGTCTTTTCACGGTTTTTCCCCTCTTCACTACTCCCGATAATACTCCCTATACCACGCGACGAACTTTCCCAGCCCTTCGCTAATGGAGGTGCTTGGCTTGAATCCGATCGCCTTTTCCAGATCCTTTACGTCGGCATAGGTTCGGACCACATCCCCCGGCTGCATTTCCATGTAGTTTTTTTTCGCCTTCCTCCCCAGTTTTTCCTCCAAGGTGGAAATAAAGGTTTCCAGGGCTACGGGCTGATTGTTTCCGATGTTGTAGATTTTATAGGGGGCAAAGCTCTCGCTTAAGGGATCCTTTTCCTCGTCCCATCGGGGATTTCCTTCGGGCGCCTTGGGAATCAGTTTTTCCACTCCCTCCACGATATCATCGATGTAGGTAAAATCCCGTTCCATCTTTCCGTGGTTGAATACGTTAATGGTCTCTCCCGCCAGAATCTTTTTCGCAAAGGAGAAATAGGCCATGTCCGGCCGTCCCCAGGGTCCGTACACCGTAAAGAAGCGGAGTCCCGTGGTGGGAATATCATACAGATGACTATAGGTATGGGCCATCAGCTCATTGGATTTTTTCGTTGCGGCGTACAGGCTTACAGGATGGTCCACCTGATGTTCCGTGGAAAAAGGCACCACCTTGTTGCCGCCGTATACCGAGCTGGAGGAAGCGTACACCAGATGCTTTACCGGATGATTTCTGCAGGCCTCTAAAATATTCATAAAGCCCATCAGATTGGAATCCACATAGGCATAGGGATTCTCGATGGAGTAGCGAACCCCCGCCTGGGCAGCTAAGTTCACCACGTAATCCGGTCGATATTTCTCGAAAACTTCTTCCACGGAGTCCCGTTCCTTTAAATCGATTTTTTGAAAAGTGAAGTTCGGATCCCCTTCCAGCATCCCAAGCCTAGAATCCTTCAGTTCCGGATCGTAATAATCGTTTAAGTTGTCGATGCCGATGATTTCCCGGCCCTGTTCCAACAATTTCTTCGCCAGATGAAAGCCGATAAATCCCGCCGCACCGGTAATTAATATTTTATTATTCATAAT
>CAZTIJ010000122.1:0-6690 GCA_964613365.1 uncultured Clostridiaceae bacterium
TGACGCCGCCCGTTACGCAGAAAATGCCTACTTTATCAAACAAAGAGAAAAGGGCTACGAAAATAAATCCATTAAAGAGATCACAAGGGAAATATTCAGTTACGGAGAAGTCTTTACCATGAGTGCGAAAAAAGACGCTATTATCAATATGGGCGGTTTGATCGGAGTCAAGGACCGGGAAGACCTGTTTGAAACCGTAAAAGCCAGGACCATTCCCCTGGAAGGATTTATTTCCTACGGAGGCCTGGCTGGCCGGGATTTAGAGGCCATGGCCATCGGATTACAGGAAGGAACGGACCTTGATTACCTCCAGTACCGCGTAGGACAAATCGAATACCTTGCAGGAAAACTAAAGGAAGCGGGGATTGCCCATCAGTCACCGGCGGGAGGCCACGCCCTTTTTGTGGATGCGAAAAAAATGCTTCCCCATATTCCCTACCATCAGTTTCCTGCCCAGACATTGGCCCTAGAGCTTTATAAGGAGGCGGGAATCCGTTCCTGCGACATCGGCTCTTATATGATGGGGAACGATCCCGACACCGGAGAACAGATCCAGTCGGAGTTCGAGTTTACCCGGCTGGCGGTGCCGAGAAGAGTGTATACCCAGTCTCACCTGGATGTGATTGTGGAGGCCCTGATTGCCATTAAAGAAAAGGCGGACAGTTTAAAGGGGTATGAAATTACCTGGGAGCCACCGATCCTTAGACATTTTACGGCGAAACTGAAGCCCATCGAATAAATTTAAGAAGGCAAAAAAGCCGGAGGTTATTCTCCGGCTTTTTTTCAAAGGGAGGAAAGTCTATGAGCAAGGGAAGCATCCAATCGGTAACCAAGGCGCTGCAGGTCCTTGAGCTTTTTACGGAGAAGCCGGGATGGAGCATCACGGAAATCGGGGAAAGACTGAAGTTTCCCAGCAGCACCACCCATCGTTTGGTGATTACATTGGAAGAAGCGGGCTATTTATACCGGGAACAGGAAACGAAGAAGTATTATTTGACCATCAAGCCCTACTTAATCGGCAGCAAGACGGAAACCGTAAGTCAACTGGAAAAGCAGGCACAGCGGGTGATCCAATTATTGGCCCGGGAAATTAATGAAAGTGTGAATATTTCCATTGCCCAGGGAATTTATGCGGTAACGGTGCTCAAAGCCCATCCCGAAAGAAAGTTTTCCGCAGTACCCAATATCGGGGATAAACGGCAACTCCATGCCACCTCCGTAGGGAAATGTTTACTAGCCTATAACAGCAATGGTTGTTATGATCAGTTAATGAGTTCCAAGGAGCCCTTGAAAGCCTACAATAAACGGACTCTTACAGACCGAAAAATGATTGATGAATCCTTAAAAACCGTCCGAGAAGAGGGGTTTGCCATTGATCGGGAAGAGGTGGAGGCGGGACTGACCTGTTTCGGAGCACCAATTTTCGATGAAATGAGGCATTGTATTGCGGCGGTAAGTATTTCCGTGCCCACCTTCCGTATAGGGCATGAGCAGTTTTTTATCGATCGGGTGATTGAAACTGCAGCGGAAATTTCATCAAAGTTTTAAAACGACCGGGAGAGAAAAGGAATTTCTTTTTCCGGTGTTTTTATACGGAAAAAGGCTGAGGGAATAGAAGAATAGAGAAAGAAAAGGTGCTTTCCGAAAGGAAAATCGTAGAAGGGAAGGTGAGGGTCATTAAAGAGATACGATGGATCAGTAACAAAACCAACAACACCACGACGAGCGACTCCTTGGAATTTGGCGTTGAAAAGGCTAAGAAAGGGAGGGCGTTTCATCAGACCTTTCCCAATTACCGGGTTACCCCTTTGCGGGAACTTACGGCGTTGTCCCGGTACTTGGGGCTGGGAAATGTTTTTGTAAAGGATGAGGCTTACCGATTTGGACTGAATGCTTTTAAAGCCTTAGGAGGCACCTATGCCATCGGAAGTTATATTGCAAAACAGTTGGGGATCGATATCAAGGATTTATCCTATGAACGGTTGAAAAGCAACGGGATAAAGAAGGCAATAGGGGAGGTCACCTTTGTTACCGCCACCGACGGAAACCACGGGAGGGGCATAGCCTGGGCGGCGAAGGAGCTGGGATACCAAAGCTTGGTACTGCTGCCAAAGGGGAGTGCACCGGAGCGGTTAAACAGCATCAAAGATCTGGGAGCGGAGGCTTATATTACCGATCGGAACTATGACGATACGGTCAGGCTTGCCAAGGAGGAGGCAGAAAAACCTAACAGGGTGCTTATGCAGGACACCGCCTGGGAGGGTTATGAACAAATTCCCCGGTGGATTATGGAAGGGTATACCACCTTGGGATATGAAATAACCGAACAGTTAAAGGACCGGGAGCTTACCCATATTTTCCTGCAGGCCGGGGTGGGATCCATGGCCGGGGCCTTAACGGGATTTTTTACGGACTACCATCAAGGGAAAAATTCCCCGAAGATAATTATTGTGGAGCCGGACAAAGCGGATTGTGTTTTCAGGACCGCAGGGGCAAAGGACGGTACCTTACAACGGGTAACGGGGGATTTGGACACGATTATGGCGGGACTTGCCTGTGGAGAGGTCTCCACCCTCGGGTGGGAAGTCTTAAAAAGTTATGGAAGTTATTTTCTATCGGTACCCGACAGGATTGCGGCGAAGGGTATGCGTATCCTTGGAAATCCCCTGGAAGGGGATGAACGAGTGATTTCGGGGGAAAGCGGTGCCGTTACCCTGGGGCTGTTAGCCGAAGTGATGAAAAAAGAGAAACTGGGGGAGCTTAGAAGGACCTTGGAGTTAAACGAAGCATCGAAAATCCTTTGTATCTCCACGGAAGGGGATACGGATCGGGAACATTATCGAAATATAGTTTGGGACGGTCTGTATTCCGGGCATGATTCGTTCCCTGAGTGAGTGATTGGAAACCCTTTGAAAAAGACATCGAAAATGATCAGAAGTTTCTGTTAAAAAAAGCCTGAAAATGGGTATGGAAGGGTATGAGTAAACAAGCGTCAATCAAGTAAGCGGATCAGTAAAATTAATGAAGGAGGTTTATCATGGGAGAGCAAGGGAAATGTCCCGTAACGGGAGCCACAGGAAATGTAAAAGCAGGACGGGGAACGGAAAATAAATATTGGTGGCCGGATCAGCTAAACCTGAAGATTCTTCATCAGAACCCGGTATCACGGAACCCCCTGGGAGAAGACTTTGATTACAAAGAGGAATTTAAGAAACTGAACCTGGAGGAAGTGAAAAAGGACATCTATCAGTTGCTGACGGATTCCAAAGACTGGTGGCCGGCGGATTACGGTCATTACGGACCGCTGATGATTCGTATGGCATGGCATAGTGCGGGAACCTACCGGATGCAGGACGGCCGGGGGGGAGGAAACACAGGAAACCAACGATTTGCTCCGTTGAACAGCTGGCCGGACAACGTGAATCTGGATAAGGCCAGAAGACTGCTGTGGCCGATCAAACAGAAATACGGAAACAAACTGTCCTGGGCGGATCTGATGATCCTTACGGGGAACTGTTCCTTAGAATCCATGGGCTTTAAAACCATCGGTTTTGCCGGAGGTCGGGAGGACATCTGGGAGCCGGAAGAGGATACCTACTGGGGCTCGGAAGAAGAGTGGCTGGGAGACGAACGGTACTCCGGAGACCGTGAGCTGGAAAATCCATTGGCCGCGGTGCAAATGGGTCTGATCTATGTGAATCCCGAGGGACCCAACGGAAAGCCCAGCGCCGTGGAATCGGGAAAGGATATCCGGGATACTTTCGGACGTATGGCTATGAATGATTATGAAACCGTTGCCCTAATCGCAGGGGGACATACCTTCGGTAAATGCCACGGTGCCGGGGATGCGGATCAACTAGGACCGGAACCGGAAGGAGCGCCCATTGAAGAACAGGGCCTCGGCTGGAAAAACAGTATGGGAACGGGACATGGAGAGGACACCATTAGTAGCGGTATTGAAGGGGCTTGGACAAAGACCCCTATCCAATGGGACAATACCTATCTCGAAACCCTGTTTAAATATGACTATGACTTGGCGAAAAGTCCTGCCGGTGCCTGGCAGTGGCATCCGGTAGAGCCGGAAGCCCAGACGGAAGTCCCCGATGCCCACAACCCCGATAAACGGTGGGCGCCGATGATGACCACGGCGGATATGGCCCTTCGAATGGACCCGATTTATAAGCCCATTGCAAAGCACTTCCTGGAAAATCCCGAAGAGTTGGCCGACGCCTTTGCGAAGGCCTGGTTCAAACTGACCCACCGGGATATGGGACCCATCAGCCGTTACATCGGCCCGGAGGTACCCAAGGAAGAGTTTATCTGGCAGGATCCCGTGCCCAAGGTGGATTTTGAATTGATTGATGATCAGAATATCGAAGAGCTGAAAGAGGCCATCCTGAACACCGAGCTGAACTTGCAGGAGCTGGTCTACACCGCCTGGTCCGCGGCCTCCACTTTTAGAGGTTCCGATTACCGGGGCGGGGCAAACGGTGCCAGAATACGCATGGCACCCCAGAAAAACTGGGAGGTGAACCAACCGGATCAGTTGCAAAAAGTACTCAGTGAACTGGAAAAGATAATGAAGGCCTTTAACGAAAAACAGTCGGGCAATAAGAAGGTCACCTTGGCGGACCTGATTGTCCTCGGAGGAAATGCGGGGGTTGAAAAGGCGGCCAAGGACGCCGGGTTTGAGGTAACGGTTCCCTTCCATCCGGGAAGAACCGATGCCACGGAGGAGCAGACCGACGGCGAATCCTTTGAAGTACTGGAACCGAAGGCCGACGGATTCAGAAACTATATGAAGAGCAAATATGCGGTAAAAGCGGAAGAAATGCTGGTGGACAAAGCCCAGCTTCTCGGGCTCAGTGCACCGGAGATGACCGTCCTTGTGGGGGGCATGCGAACCATGGATGCAAACTTCAATGGGGAAAAGCATGGAGTTTTCACAGAAACCCCGGGGAAACTGACCAATGACTTCTTTGTAAATCTCTTGGATCTGGAAACCAAATGGAAACCGAAATCCGAAGATCGAGAAGTTTTTGAAGGGCGGGATATGAAGACCGATGAATTGAAATGGACCGCCACCCGGGTGGACTTAATCTTCGGTCACAACTCGGAACTTCGGGCAATCGCCGAGGTTTACGGAAGCGACGACGGAAAAGAAAAATTTGTTCATGACTTTGTGAAGGCTTGGAATAAAGTGATGAATGCCGACCGTTTCGACTTGGATTAAAAAAGGACCGTAATGAAATCAATAAAAAAGGGCTCCCTGAGTTTATGGGGAGCCTTTTGTACGGGTTCTTAAAAATCGGCTTATGTAAAGAGATATCCACAGAGGGAAAAAGAAGGGAGGGGAATACACACCGTGATCATTAATCACCTTCCTCTTCATCGTTCTCCTCGTCCTCCTCAACACTCCTTCCCAGGATCTCTTTAACCAGCAACGGCTGATTGGTAATAATACCGTCGATATCGTATTGGAGCACCTCGCGTATGGCCTCCTCCGTATTCACTGTCCAAACCCAAATTCCTTTTTGATCCTGCCGGGCCCTTCGAACAAAACCGTGACTTAACATTCCGTGATGGGCGGTATAATAATCCACATCCAAAGAGGTCAGGTCCCCCAGGGTGTAATACATGATCTGAGCGGTAATGATTTCCGGGTTCAGTGCGTGAACGTGATTAAGAAAAGTATTGCTAAAGGAATGGACATAGGCATTTTCCAGCATTCCGTGATTTTCAATGATCGCAACCAACTCCCGGGCAAAGGCCTCATCATCTCCGTTGGTTTTCACATCAATCAGTAACCGGGCGTCTCCTGAAACGGTTCCCATAGCTTCATCCAGGGTGGGTAAGACGGGATCCTGTTCCGGAAAACCTTCGGGGGATGGGATCTCCAAATCCTGAAGTTCTTCATAGGTCAAATCATTGACCCGATAGGGAAGGCCGAAGGTCCGCTGCAGGGTGCGGTCATGATGCAGGACAATAACCTGATCCTTGGTCATCATCACATCAAATTCGATGATATCTATATCCGCCTCCATGGAGGCCCGGATACCCTCCAAGGAGTTTTCGAACTCCTCCTGAACAATGGCCCGGTGGGAAATCACGGAAACGTCCCTGCCGGCATAAATCGTATTTTGGTTGATAAACAGTCCCATAAAGAAGGTGGCCAGGATACTTAACAGCAGCATGGTCGGCAGCAGGATCCTTTTCTTTTTCAATAGGCGAAACAGCCGATGTTCCATATCGGCAAGAAAAGACAGGTTATAGGTTTTGAGCCGGTCCTTCCTCGGGGAATCTTCCTTTGCCTGATCATAGAGCTTGGTAATGAATATAATATTTAAAGGAATCAGGATCAGGGAGTAAAGATAGGTCAGCAAACTGGATAGAGTGATTAGATAATTTCGAATGATATAGTTCAACTGAATATCCAGAAAACCGGGAATGGAAGAAAGCAAAGTGAAAAACAGAGCTCCTAAGGCAAAGAGGATAATATCGAAAAGAAGGAGTTTGAAAAGCAGGCTGAAACTGATCTTCTTTGTCAGGCGGAAGCTGTTTTTCATTCCCTTCCATACTTTTTGATCTTCCACCAATACTTCGTGCAGGGTAAAAACCAATCGAAGAAGGAGGTAAATGAACAGGGCAACCATGATGAAATAGGCACTACGGGTGATGATGTTTCCCATG
>CAZTIJ010000123.1:0-6688 GCA_964613365.1 uncultured Clostridiaceae bacterium
TAACTCCCACAGCCCCTTGGCCATGAGGCTATTTTAGTCCTAAGGATATAAAAAAAACATCCCCCGAAGCCGTAATCCGGCCTTCGGGGGATGTTTTTCGATCTTCTCCCGTGGTGTTATCCCTCCTGCTTTTCCAGTCCGTCGTAAAGCATTCGGTAATATTTTCGTTTAAAGCCCATTTTTTCGTACAGCTTAATAGCGTTTTCGTTTTCCACCTCCACATGCAAAGACAGATTTCCCTCGGATAACTCGATGGCCCGCTGCATCAGCTGGGTTCCGATCCCCTTTCCTTTGATGTCCTTTTTCGTGGCGATATAGGAAAGGTGGTATTTCGGGAAAAACTCGTCAAAACTGGTTTTCGACAGCACGCAGATTCCCGCTAACTCATCGTCAAAATAGGCGGTTAACACAAAGCCGCCGGCCAGGGCATTGTCGAAGGCTTCCTTGATTTCCACTAGGGGGTCGGAATATTGGATCAGCCAGCTGTCCAGCAATTCCAGAAATTCATCGTAGGGCAGAGGCAGGGTTTTTTTGTCCACTTCCTGAATATCCAAATCCACCTTGCCATCCTTCAGAATGATGACATGGGTTCCCTTTTCCAGTTTCCCCTCTTCGTAGGTTTTCATGAACGCCGCAATGGGATAGGCATTCTCCGTGGACACATGGATGTTTTCCAGGGCCTGAAACTCCTTTTTATAACGCAGCAGTTCCTCGTCGGTAATGGAAACCACGGCGCCCTGGGTATCGTATACGGCGTTTAAGGCCTCCTGGGCATTGGCATCCATCTGATGCACCAGATTTTTATTGTATTGGCTCTCGGAGATGTCCTCCTCCCGAACCCTTAGGATTTCCCGACTGCCCTTTTTGAAAGATTCCACAATGGGGTTCCCTTCACTGGTGCTGCAGGCGTAAAGCTTCGGCAACCGTTCGATTTCTTCATTGATCCAGGATTGTTTCAAACCGGAGTACAGGCCGGATATGGAAAAACCTTCCCCGGTTTGGGAAAACAACGTGGTGGGATCCTGTTTCAGCCGAGTGTTGATCTCACTGGCCAGATAGGAAAAACTATATAGATATAAAATATTGTTGGTCATCCCGGGATTGCCGTTGTAGTATCGGTTTTCCTCGGCACATTGATTGCTTTTCTCAATACAGTCCAGCTCATTTTCCCCCACGGGATGGATCTCGATCTTGTGATTTTCCCGGATAATGTGGCCCTGGGGAATGTCTGCATCCTTCGGGGCAAAGAGTACCAGATTCACATCAAAGTATTTTGACAGGTAGGCCAAGGAATAAAGCAGCCTTCCGCTGTTGCCGAGGCAGATGGTTTTTTGTCCCTTGGACAGGGCATCCCGTACGATTAAATAGGCCAGCCGGTCTTCCAGATGGCCTGAGGGATTGTTTCCTTCCAGCTTTAAATAAATTTTTCGCAAGCCCAGTTTCTCCTCTAGATTTTTGGCTCGGATCAGGGGGGTTCTCCCCACATAGGTGCGCATAGCAGTACTTTCCATTGATTCTCCTCCTTGATGTTTAGTAGCATTATATTATCCTATGCTAATATATGCCCATTTCTCAAGGACCTAAACAGAATCTCCCGACTCCTCTTGGGAGGCGCTTTCCGGCGATTCCTGGGGGATTTTTTTGCGAATCAGAAAATCCAGTTCTCCCGTGTATTCCGGAATTTGAGCAATCACCCGATCCTCCACGGTAAACATCACTTTCTTGCCGCAAAGTTTTCTCAGAGCGGAGCGAATGAAACGGATTCTAATTTTTTGCGCCGAGGCTTCCTGAAACTCTTCGGTCAGATCGATCCAGGTAACCGTCTTGATCTCCACCTTTTTCTTTCCTAAACTCTCTCCCGTTTGAGCATCGATGACTTTGATGTGCTTTCGGTTTAAACGAAAGAACAGAACCAGGGCCAGGAGAACCAGGGCTAGGAGAAAGATGAAACCCGGGATTCCCCCTTCGTCCCCGGCTTCTTCCAGTCCCTGCTCCTCTCCGGATTCCCGGGAGACGGATTCCACCAAAACCTCCTCTTCCTCTTCGCCGGGGGCTTCCTCAAAGGAATCCCCTTCGATCACCAGATTTACCACGTAACGGTTATTCTCCCGGTCCAGTAGGATTTCTTCCACGGGTTTTGCCCTTCCGTTTTCCGAGGGTTGGTAGCTTAAGGTATAGACGCCGTAGGGAATTTCCTCAAAGACAAAATCTCCCTCAGCATTGGTGTAGGTTGCATAATTCCCTAAATTTACCCGGACACTTTCCACCGGTTCCCCTTCCTTTGTGGTGAAGGTTCCCCGCACCTGGCCTAGTGCCCTTTCTTCTCGGGATTCTTCATCCCCTGGCGGTGTATTCTCCCCGGATTCTTCCCGGGAATCCGGATCTCCGAAACCGATGAAATCCGTCAGGCGATCCACGGTCTCTTCGATTCTTTTCGCCCCGCGACCGATGGAATCCGTCAGCTCCTCCACCCGGTCCCTGGCGTCTTCCAAGATTTTAAACGGTTCCACATCCAACCAGTCTCGGGCCCTTTCCATAACCAGGTACGAACCCCCTTCCCCGGCGCTATGATCCCCGGGGCTTCCCCCGTGAAACGCACTGCTTTGTAGCGTAAAGCCCAGTAAAAACACCAGGGCAATGATCCCTACTCTTATTCCCTTCATCCTTTTTAAACACTTCATAGTATTCTCCCTTTCAATGGCTTTTTCCTACCCCAGGATTACATGCATTTTCATCTTGTTCTATTATACAATACTTTTCCCATAACAAAACCCTTTTCTCCCTTTTTCCTACCGGGGCCTTAGAACCTTTGCTTATGAAGAATCACCAATCCCCTTTGGCCCACCCCGGAAACCATCGGTTTTTTACGTTATGAATTTCACAATTGTGAATTTATTTTGTGTAGGTTTCATAAATCAATCCTCGGCGCCCTTGTTTGTTCCAACCATAGGCCCTATAATGAAATTAAGCTTGGATTCGTCCATACAATATCCTGAAAAAGGAAGTGAATAGCCATGACCACGGATCATACACATATAAAAATTTACAAAGGGAATATCCTATACAGTCCCTCCCCGGAAGAGCTGACCACTTTGGAAAAGGGTTATATCGTGGTAAATAAAGAGCAGGTGGTGGGCACCTATGCCGCCCTCCCCGAAGAGTATCAAGACCTTGAGGTTATCGACTACGGACACCGCTTAATTCTGCCAGGATTTGTGGATCTGCATTTCCACGCCCCCCAGTTTGCCAACCGGGGGCTCGGCCTGGACAAGGAACTGCTTCCCTGGCTGGAGGATTACACCTTCCCCGAAGAAAGCAAGTTCAAGGATCTTTCCTATGCCAAGGAAATCTATCCCCAGGTGGTCCATTCCCTTTGGAAAAACGGAACCACCCGCTCGGTGATTTTTGCCTCGGTGCATAAAGAGAGCACGAAGCTTTTGTTGGACCTGTTTATGGACTCCGGACTGGGAGCCTTTGTGGGGAAGGTGAATATGGACCAAAACTGCCCCGAATTTATTGTGGAGGATTCCGACCTGTCCCTGGCGGAAACCCTGGAAATCATTGAGGAATACGGCCAAAAGTCCGACCTTGTAAAACCCATTCTCACCCCACGTTTTGTGCCCACCTGCTCCGTTCCCTTGATGGAAAAGCTGGGGGCCTTCGCCACAAAGCATAAGGTCTTTATCCAGTCCCATATTTCGGAGAATCAGGGGGAAGTGGATTGGGTAAAGGAACTGCATCCCGATTCCGAAGATTATGCCAGCATTTATCACCGTTACGGTCTGTTCGGCCATCAACCCACAATCATGGCCCACTGTGTGTTCAATACGGAAAAGGAAATTGAACTGATGGCCAAATCCGGAGTGTACGCCGCCCACTGTCCCCATGCGAACTACAACCTGGCCAGCGGCATTATGCCCGTACGAAGATTTTTGGATAAGGGGGTTTCCGTGGGACTGGGAAGCGATGTGGGCGCCGGTCACCAGGTTTCCATCCCGAAGGTCATGACCGCGGCGGTTCAGGCTTCCAAGATCAAATGGCTGGAATCGGGAAAAACCCTGGATCCCCTGAAACTTTCCGAGGTGTTTTACCTAGGCACCAAGGGCGGCGGAAAGTTTTTCGGCAAGGTGGGAAGCTTTGAGAAGGATTATGCCTTTGACGCCTTGGTGATTGACGACGAAGAACTGGGAAGCTTAGACCGCTGCTTAAAGGAACGGCTGGAGCGCTATTTATATATCGGCGACGACCGCCACATTGAAAAACGCTATGTCGCGGGTAAAGAAGTGCCAGAACCGAGAAAAACCCCTTAAATCAAAGAAACTCCCTGATCCAGGGAGTTTCTTTTGATTTACCGGGAAAAGCGGAGGATCGATTCCAGGGACAGTCCCCCCTGATAGATCTTTTGATCCCCGTCCATCATGGCCAGGAATTTATACAGCTTTCCGTCCTCCACCCGATTTTTGATCGGTGTGGACACATAGGGGGCTTTCCCCTCCTTCAGTGCCTGATAACTTCCGTCGGCTTTGTAGAGGTCCAGTCCGATGGATACCTGTTCATTGCACTGTTGGACGACCCCCTTTTCATCGGTTATGTAGATCACGTCCATTTCCGTTTCCTTTAGCAGCTCTTCAAGGTTTTCCTTGTTTATTTCTTCCTTTTCCCCCCGAGCCCTTAGGTGTTTCACGGCACTCAGCATTTTTCCTTCCATAACTTTGTTGGCCACTTCCTGCAGCATCTCATCGGAGTGTCGGGTCAGTTCCTTTGTAATCCCTTGCAGTTCCTTGTTCCTTTCCTGTTGCAGCAATACTTGACTTGCGCTCTCCTGCATCTCCGCCGTAATGTTTTCCGAGAATTCCGTGACCCCGGTCACCGCCTGGGATATTTGCTTTCCTTTGTCTCCGGTTTCCTTCACCCGTCGATCCATATGGTCCATCTTTTCCATGGTTTCCTGTAATCTTTTGGTGATCCCTGTGAAGGCCTCGGTGTTTTTTTCCATCAGGTCTAAACTTTGGCGGACCAAGTTTTTTTCTTCCTCCATGGACTTTTCCACCCCGTGGATATCCTTTACCAGGGTATTGACAACCCCCTCGATTTTCCTTGACACCTCTCCGGTTTCCGAAGCCAGCTTTCCCACCTCGTCGGCCACCACGGAGAACCCTTTTCCGCTTTCCCCCGCCCGGGCCGCTTCCACCGAAGCGTTCAGGGCCAGCATATTGGTCTGCTTTGCGATATTATGGATCAAATCCACCATTTTCACAATATCCTTGGAGTACTCCTTCACCCCCTGGACTTTCACCGCACTTTCCGTTACCTTTCCCTGGGTGCTTTTCATCTGGGCCGACACCTGCCGGGTATCCACCATCACCTTTTCTGTTGCATCCATGGATTCCTTGGTATCGCTCAGGGTATGACCCATGTCCCTTTCCATATTTCCCAGGGTTTCGACTATTTTTTCCGACTCTTCCCGGACGGATTTTAACCTTGCGAACTGTTTTTCGCTGTTTTCCGCCGTGGTCTCCGTGGAACCGGCGATTTGCTCCATGGTCAGCAGACTTTCCGATGCATTTTCATGTAATTCCCCGGCGATTTCCGACAGCTCCGCCGCAGTGGATCCTTGTTTTTGAAAGTTTGACTTAAGGTTTGCCGCCAGTTTTTCAAAGGCCTCGGCGAGCTTTCCCGAGGCTCCGGAAGAAATCCGGGAATCCACGGACAAAAGATCATTGTTGTTGATTTTACTTAACTCTTCCTCTACCTTTTTCGACTCTTTTGATGAATTTGTCTTCAGTTGTTTTCCCACAAACACCCCGGCCAACAACCCCGTTCCAAGAAATACAAAATACAACACCATAACCGTGCTCAGCCCCCTTCTTTTTATTCCTTTGTTATTCCCGGACTTTCAGATCCACAAAGGCGAATTTCGTCACATCAAACAGTCCCATATCCGTCAGCTTGATCTCGGGAATCACGGGCAGTGCCAAAAAGGACAGGGTCATGAAAGGATCAATCCCCGAGTTGACCTTCAATTGATCATAGGCGATGTCCAGCATGGCTTTGAACTTTTCATTGACCTTCTCCATGGAGTCCTGGGACATCAGTCCTCCGATGGGCAGCGAAAGACCGGCCAGCACTTCCCCCCGGGATACGATGGCAATGCCGCCGTCCAGGTTTTCCACTTCCTTCACCGCCCGTAGCATATCTTCGTCCCGATCACCGATAACGATGAGATTATGGGAATCATGGCCGATGGTAAGGGCAATGGCCCCGTTTTCCAGGTGAAAGTCCTTGACAAGGCCCAGGCCTACGTTTCCGGTTTTATGATGGCGTTCCATCACTGCCATTTTCAACAGAGGCTCTCCCCCCTCACCGTAGTACTTTCCCTTATCCAGATTTACCCGAATCTCTTCCCTTTGGGTCAGAAGACTGTGGGGCAGTACCTTAATGGCCCGGATTTTTTTGCCCTCCACCTGCAGTTGCAGATCCTTTAATGAAACTCTATGGAGGTTGACGCTGTTTTTGACCCACCGGGTATCACCCCGGTCCTTGGGAAGCTTATTCAACAGTTCCTGTACCGGCTTACCCTTTTTGTACACCGAATGGATCCTAAAGGACTCCAGATCCTCCAGGACCACAAAATCCGCCAGCCGTCCCGGGGCGATGGCCCCCACATTATTCAGGCCGTAACACTCCG
>CAZTIJ010000124.1:0-6009 GCA_964613365.1 uncultured Clostridiaceae bacterium
TCACTTTAGCGGTTCCCATGTTCACCATAGGTTCGACTGCAAGCACCATTCCGGCCTGTAACCTGGGGCCTCTACCCTTTGGACCATAGTTGGGAATTTGGGGAGCCTCATGCATTGCCTTTCCGATTCCATGTCCTGTATAGTCGCGAACGATGGAAAAGCCATGACTTTCTACATAGGATTGAATGGCATGGGAGATATCCGATAGACGGAAACCTTCACGCATGTATTCCAGTCCTTCGTAGAAACTCTCCCGGGTAACGTCGATTAGTTTTTGAGCATTGCTGTCTATGTCGCCTACTGGATAGGTTCGAGCTGCGTCTCCATAGTACTGATCTTTAATGGTTCCGATGTCAATGCTGATGATGTCCCCTTCTTGAAGGGCTTTATTGCCAGGGATACCGTGTACCACCTCATGATTTATCGAAGCACATATGCTTGCCGGGAAGCCTCCATACCCTTTGAATGCAGGAACGGCCCCTTGCTTTCGGATGTGTTCCTCCGCAATTTCGTCCAGTTCCTTCGTTGTGATTCCCGGTTTGATCCGGGCCTTCAGAAGTTCATGGGTCTCGGCGACGATTCTGCCGGCCTCTTTCATCAATTGAATTTCCCGTTCCGATTTAATTGAAATCATCAATCTCTACCTTCCAAGGAATCTATGATTTTATCAAACACCAGGGCAATTTCATTGTTGCCGTCGATGGTTACAAGCTTCCCTTTTTGCTGATAAAAGTCAATTAAGGGTTGGGTTTCTTCAAGATAAACCTCGATTCGCTTCCCTACGGTAGCTTCATTGTCATCATCCCGTTGATAAAGCTCCCCGGCACATTTGTCACAAATCCCCGGCTTTTCCGGAGGGTTGAACTCCACGTGGAAGGTCGTTCCACAATCTTTACAGATTCTGCGACCGACGGCGCGGCGAACCAGGATGGCTTTGTCCACTTCAATATTGATCACTTTATCCAGTCCTGTGCTCATGTTTTCCAATACGGTTTCAAGCGCTTCGGCCTGATTCACCGTCCGTGGAAATCCGTCGAGTAAAAAACCGTCCTTGCAGTCCTGATCTTTTAACCGATCTTCCACGATCTCCACCACCACTTCATCGGGAACCAACAGGCCTTTGTCCATGTAGCCCTTCGCCTTTTGTCCCAGGTCCGTTTGGTTCTTGATGTTGTAGCGGAAAATATCGCCTGTGGAAATATGCGGGATCTTATACTTTTCAGATATTGATACAGCCTGTGTTCCTTTTCCCGCCCCCGGCGGTCCAAGTAATATTAGCCTCACGTTATCATCTCCCAGCTGAATTAATCATGAAGAGTGCTCTTCATGGTCCTCATCCTTACTTTAGAAATCCTTGGTA
Organism: uncultured Clostridiaceae bacterium; assembly: GCA_964613365.1. Taxonomy (GTDB): domain Bacteria; phylum Bacillota; class Clostridia; order Peptostreptococcales; family T1SED10-28; genus Isachenkonia. The sequence continues at coordinate 1,361 of CAZTIJ010000124.1, forward strand.
GTGTCTCATCAGCATTTGCGCTTCGATTTGTTTCACGGTTTCCAAAGAAACCCCGACAACAATGAGAAGTGCGGTTCCTCCAAAGGCAATCGGCAGGTTGAATACTGCAGAGATTACAATGGGGAGGGCTGCGATAATTGCCAGGAACAATCCGCCGGCAAGGGTGATTCGGTTTAACACTTTATTTAAGTATTCTACGGTGGGTTTGCCCGGTCGAATTCCCGGAATGAACCCGCCTTGTTTTTTCATGTTGTTGGCAACTTCCACGGGGTTAAAGGTCACCGCTGTGTAGAAATAGGTGAAGAATACAATTAGGACTGTACTCATTAACGTATACACAATGGCTCCCTGGGTTGTCGCGGGAGATAGCCAGGTGGTGGTGAATCTTCCCAGTGCGCTGTCCTGACCGAAAACCAGCATTAAGGTTTGTGGAAAGGCCAGTAAACTCATGGCAAAGATTACGGGGATTACCCCGGATTGGTTCACTTTTAAGGGGATATGGGAGCTCTGCCCGCCATACATTTTTCTCCCTACCACTCTTTTCGCATATTGTACCGGGATCTTACGCTTTCCTTCGGTGATGTATACCACGCCGGCTACTATAACCACGGCAATAATCGCAAAGGCGATGACTGCGATAATGGAAATTTCCCCTTGCTGTAGTAAACCGAAGGTGTTTCCGATTCCACCGGGGATTCCGGAAATGATCCCGGCAAAGATGATCAGTGAGATTCCGTTTCCGATTCCATTTTCCGTAATCTGCTCGCCTAGCCACATTAGAAATGCGGTTCCCGCGGTGAGGGTGATGATTACGGTGATGAAACTGAACACGCTTTGATCGATTACAGCCCCTCTAAAGAGCCCCACGGTGATTCCCGTGGCTTGGATAATGGCCAGGATCACCGTTCCGTAACGGGTGTACTGGGCCATTTTCTTCTTGCCTTCCTCCCCTTCCTTGGCTAACTGCTCAAGGCTGGGAATGGCAATGGTAAGAAGGTTCATTATGATCGAAGCGGTAATGTAGGGCATGATCCCCAGGGCAAAAATGGTCATATTACCAAAGGCCCCGCCGGAGAACATATCAAACATGGATAAAATCCCTCCATCATCCACAACGCTTCGGATGATATCCAGGTTGATTCCCGGCACCGGAATGACGGCACCGAATCGGAAAATTACCAGCATCAAAAAAGTATAGGTCATTTTGCTTCTAAGGTCCGGAATTTTCCATGCATTTCTTAAGGTTTCCAACATCCTAGATCACCTCTGCCTTTCCTCCGGCAGCTTCAATCTTTTCTGTAGCTGACTGAGTAAATTTATGGGCTTTAACCGTAAGTTTTTTGTCGATACTACCGTTGCCTAAAATTTTCACTCCACCCTTTTCCAGCTTTCTTACAAGCCGTGCTTCTTTAAGCAGTTCCGGGGTGACTTCAGCTCCATCTTCAAATCTATTTAAGTCTTCCAGCTTCACTACACTATAATCCACGCGGAAAATATTGTTGAATCCTCGCTTGGGGATTCGTCGGATCAAAGGCATTTGTCCACCTTCAAAACCCGGTCGGGTTCCTCCGCCGCTCCGTGCGTTTTGGCCGTTGGCTCCCCGTCCTGAGGTCTTTCCCAGTCCGCTGGACTCCCCTCGACCCACTCGCTTACGCTTTTTCGTTGATCCTTCAGCAGGTTTTAGTTCATGTAACTTCATTTTTGCACCTCCCTATTTAAGCTTCTTTCACTTCTACAAGATGTTCTACTAATTTAATCATTCCTCGAGTAGAACCGTTATCCGGCAACTCCACTGCTTGATTGATTTTTTTAAGTCCTAAGGCTTCCATGGTTTTTCTTTGCTTAGGAAGCGATCCGATCAAACTTCTTTTAAGTGTAATGTTTAGTTTATTCGCCATTTGTTATCCCTCCTAACCTAAGAGTTCTTCCGTAGTCTTTCCTCTTAGTTTCGCTACATCTTCGGCTCGTTTCATTTGTCGTAGTCCGTCCATTGTAGCGTTTACCATGTTTCTTGAGTTGTTGGTTCCCAAGGACTTCGCCCGTACGTCATGGAATCCGGCAAGTTCCAGGATTGCTCGAACAGGACCACCGGCGATGATTCCGGTACCCTCTACCGCAGGCATGATTAATACATTGCCGGCGCCGTATCGTCCGTTGACTTGGTGAGGTACACTGGTTCCAACCATGGGTACTTCAATTAAGTTCTTCTTGGCATCTTCAATGCCCTTTCGAATAGCATCGGGAATTTCCATTGCCTTTCCCGTACCTACACCCACATGTCCGTTCTCATCACCGACAATTACTAAGGTTGCAAATCGAAAGTTCCGTCCACCTTTTACAACTTTGGTTACTCTTCGTATATCAACAACTTGCTCTTTAATGTCCAGTTGACTCGCATCAATTCTCTTATCTTGTGGCATTAATTTACCTCCTTTTTCTTAAAATTTCAGTCCGCCTTCTCTTGCACCTTCCGCAAGGTTTTGAACACGACCATGATAGATGTATCCGCCCCGGTCAAAGGTCACTTCTTCAATTCCATGCTCTTTTGCCCGCTTGGCAACGATTTCTCCCACTTTTTTTGCCGCTTCCTTGTTGCTGGTTGAGGCAAGATCGGTTTTCACTTCTTCGTCTAGGGTTGAGGCCGCAGCTAAGGTGCTTCCTGACATATCATCAATGATCTGGGCATACATGTGCTTCGCGCTTCGAAACACATTCAGCCTCGGTCTTTCCGCCGTACCGGTGATCTTGTTTCGCACTCTTTGATGACGCTTTCTTCTTGTAGCGTTTTTGCTTGCTTTACTAATCATCTGATCTCACTCCTTTCCTTACTTCGCAGTTTTACCTTCTTTACGTCTGATGTACTCATCTACGTATTTGATTCCTTTACCTTTATAAGGCTCGGGCTTTCTAAGCTCCCGTACCTTTGCAGCAAAGTTTCCAACCTGTTGCTTGTTGGCTCCCTTTACAATGATTTCCGTTTGTGAGGGGACTTCCACTTCAATTCCCTCCGGTTGCTCCATTTCCACGGGATGAGAGTATCCCAGGTTCAGCACCAATTTCTTTCCTTGTAAGTTTGCTCGATAACCTACACCGTTGAGTTCCAGCTTCTTTTCATATCCGCTGGTTACCCCTTCCACCATGTTGTTGATCAAGGATCTGGAAAGACCGTGCAGTGATTTATGTCTTTTGGTTTCCTTCGGTCGGGTTACGACGATGGCGTTTTCCTCCTTCGTAACCTTGATATCCTGATGAATAGCTTCCGATAACGTGCCCTTAGGCCCCTTTACCGTTACTACGTTTTTATTGTCGATTGTTATTTCAATGCCTTCTTTAATTTCGATAGGTCTAATACCGATTCTAGACATCCTTACACCTCCTTTAAGTCTAACGTTATTACCAAACGTAAGCGAGTACTTCGCCGCCTACTCCTTCACGTTTTGCTACTTTATCCGTTACAACGCCCTTTGATGTGGAAATGATTGCAATTCCCAGTCCGCCTAGAACTCGTGGAATATCATCTCTTTTTGCATATACTCTTAATCCGGGCTTGGAAATCTTTTTAATACCGGTGATGATTTTTTCATTGTTCTCACCGTATTTCAGTTGAATTCGAATGATCCCTTGTTTCCCATCTTCGATCACGTCAAATCCTTTAACAAATCCTTCTTCTAAAAGAATGTTTGCAATTTCTTTTTTCATATTGGATGCAGGCACCTCTACACTTTCGTGTTTTACAGAGCTTGCATTTCTAACACGGGTTAACATATCCGCAATTGGATCAGTCATTATCATTGAACTTGCCTCCTTCCTGTTACTACCAGCTGGCTTTTCTTACTCCTGGAATTTGTCCTTTATACGCTAATTCTCTAAAGCAAATACGACAGATGCCGAACTTTCGTAAATAACCGTGGGGTCGTCCACAAAGCTTGCACCGGCTGTATTCTCGTGTTTTATACTTTTGCTTTCGTTGTTGCTTGACTTTCATCGATGTTTTCGCCACAAATATCCCTCCTTCTTACTTAGCGAACGCTAGTCCCATAAGTCTTAGTAACTCTCTCGATTCTTCATCACTGTTTGCCGTGGTTACAAAGATAATATCCATTCCCCGTACCTTGTCTACTTTATCGTATTCGATTTCCGGGAAAATCAATTGCTCTTTTACCCCTAGGGCATAGTTTCCCCGTCCGTCAAAGGCTTTTGTGCTTACTCCTCTGAAGTCTCGAACCCGGGGTAGGGCAACGTTGAATAACCGATCCATAAATTCGTACATGGTGTTCCCTCTTAGGGTTACCTTGGCACCTACAGGCATACCTTCTCTTACTTTAAAGTTTGAAACCGATCGTTTCGCCTTGGTGATAATGGGCTTTTGACCGGTAATGGTCGCCATTTCTTCCACTGCCACTTCCAGGTTTTTCACGTTATCCCGCGCATCGCCGACTCCCATATTGATGATGATTTTTTCCAACTTCGGAATTTCCATTACGCTTTTATAGTTAAATTTCTCCATCATTGCTGGAGCAACGTCATTTTTATACATTTCTTTTAGTCTGGCCATTAGAGACGTACCTCCTCTCTTCTATTGATTTAGTCTAAAACTTCACCAGTTTTTTTGCTGACTCTGATTTTTTTACCATTTTCTACTTTATATC
>CAZTIJ010000124.1:6019-6648 GCA_964613365.1 uncultured Clostridiaceae bacterium
CCCCTTGATCCGCTTTCTTGTCAAATACCATGACGTTGGAAACGTGAATGGGGCCTTCCTGAGTGATGATTCCGCCTTGTTGCATTTGCTGGGTGGGCTTTTGATGTTTCTTCGTCATGTTGATGCCCTCTACCAATACCCGCTCGTTCTTCGGAAAAACTTCAAGAACTTTTCCTTTTTTATCTTTATCTTTTCCTGCAATAACCACTACAGTATCGCCTTTTTTAATATGCATCCTTCGCACCTCCTTAGTTATAGTACCTCTGGAGCAAGTGAAACAATTCTCATAAAGTTCTTATCTCTAAGCTCTCTTGTCACCGGTCCAAAAATTCTCGTCCCTGCTGGAGATTTGTCTTCCTTCACAATCACTCCTGCATTCTGATCAAACTTAATATAGGTTCCATCATTTCTTTTAATGGGGTTGGCCGTTCGTACCACCACGGCTCTCACTACTTCACCTTTTTTTACAACACCACCGGGTGTTGCGCTTTTAACAGAACAAATGATTTCGTCTCCGACTCCGGCATATTTCCGCTTTGTTCCACCAAGTACTTTAATGCAAAGTAATTCCTTCGCTCCTGAATTATCTGCAACCTTAAGGCGTGATTCTTGTTGAATCATATTAATAC
>CAZTIJ010000125.1:0-6596 GCA_964613365.1 uncultured Clostridiaceae bacterium
GTGTCCTTTCCATTCTCTCGGGGATGTAATCGGGTTTTGAGCGTCTTTTTCCTTAGGAGAAAGGCGTTTTATTTTGGAAGCATTGATTGAGAAAGGCAAAAAAGGGGTAATTATAATTAAGAATTATTATCAAAAACTCCCGGGGAAACCGAGGAGGAAGAAAGGAGAAGAAGCATGAAACTGATCAACAAAGGCATTCATCATATCACCGCCATTGCCGGGGACCCCCAGGAAAACAGGGATTTTTACACCGGGGTTCTGGGACTTCGCATGGTGAAAAAAACCGTGAACTTTGACGATCCCGAGACCTATCATCTGTATTTTGGAGACCATCGGGGAACCCCGGGGACGGTGATCACCTTCTTTCCCCGAAAGGACGCTTCGAAGGGAACCATCGGAGGAGGGCAGGTAGGAGTGACCGTCTACGCCGTACCGAAGGGGGCCTTGTTGTTTTGGGAGGAGCGATTGGCGAAATTCCATATAAATTTCACCCTAGAAACCGTGTTTGGGGAAAAACATATACGCTTTCAGGACCCCCATGGTCTGTCCATTGAAATTACCGAAAGGGCATCGGGAGCCCCCAGCAGCCACAGTCCCCAGGGTCTGGGGGAAAAAACGGCGATCAAAGGTTTTGCAGGAGCGGTGCTGTATTCCGGGGAGCCGAAGAAGACGGGAGCCCTGCTCCGGGATCTGTTGGGATTTGAAGAAATCGGGGAAGACCGGGGGCGGATCCGCTATAAAAGTCCCGCGACCCTCGGGGATGTGGTGGACCTTGAGAAAACCCCCCGGGATCCCGGAAGGCAAGGGATGGGTACGGTGCACCATATTGCTTTTCGAGCCTCCGACGAACAGCAGCAGCTGGCATGGAAAAAGCTCCTGGAGGAACAGGGATACCGGGTAACCGAGGTTCGGGACCGAAAATATTTCAAATCCATTTACTTTCACGAAGTCGGGGGAATTCTTTTTGAAATTGCCACGGAGGGCCCCGGTTTTGATCGGGATGAACCCCTAAAGAATCTGGGCTCGGAGTTAAAGCTTCCCAAACAGCTGGAAGGTCGAAGGGAGGCAATTGAAAAAGCACTGCCGAAGATCCATGGAACCCAGGAGGCATAGCAAAGTGGAAAGGGGAGAAACCATGAAAACAATCAATCCCGAAACCTTAACGGAGAAGGAAAACTACTTCTTACTCACGGCCTCGGTCATTCCAAGACCCGTGGCCTTTACCACCACCTTGTCCCCGGAAGGGGTACTGAACGGTGCCCCCTTTAGTTATTTCAATATCATCGCGGCGGATCCCCCGCTGTTGTCCATTTCCGTCCAACGCCGGGAAGGAAAGATGAAGGATACGGCTCGAAATGCTATGGATCGGGGGGAGTTTGTGGTTCATATCAGTGACGAATCCTATATTGAAAAGATTAATGAAACCGCCATTGCCTTCCCGCCGACGGGAAGTGAAGTAAAACACAGCGGTCTTACCCCCGTGGACAGCACCGTAATCCAAACCCCGGGGGTAGCAGAAGCCAGTATTCGAATGGAATGTGTGGTGGAAAGAATTCTCCCTCTCGGAGGAACTACAGAGGCTCCCGCCTGCGATTTACTTATCGGGAAAGTGGTGAAATACCATATTCGCCAAGGGGTGCTGAAGAAAGGGCGGATTGATGCAAAGCTTTTGCGACCGGTGAGTCGATTGGCAGGAACCCAATACGAGAAACTGGGAGAAATCTTCAAATTAAAAAGACCCTAAGGAAACATTCCCTAACCGTTGATGACCCGCCAAAATTCTTTCGGGATTGGCGGGTTTTCCTATGAATTTCTTGATAAATTCTCCTTAAAAATATGATAGGATAGAAGAGGAATCAGGAAAGGAGATTATGATGAACGAGGAAAATAGATCCAAAGGAACCGAAGAGGCAACAGAGAATAAGAAAGTGTTACTGGTCGATGCCATGAACGTCATTCACCGAAGCTACTATGCCTATCCCCGATTGGCAACAAAAGAGGGAATCGCCACGGGGGGCTTTTTCGGGTTTGTGAAGTTTTTAAAGTCGCTACAGGAACAATACCGGCCCTGGCATATGGTGATTTGCTCCGACGCTTCGAGGAAAAGTTTTCGAAATGAATTTTTCCCGGAATACAAAGGCACCCGTAAGGAAACCGATGAGGAACTGATCCCCCAGTTTGCCATGATGGAGACCTACCTGAAGAAGTGCAGGGCCACTTTTATCAAAAAGGAAAATTATGAAGCCGATGATTTAATCGGAACCCTGGCAAAAAAAGCGGCGGAAAAAGATTATCAGCCCCTGATTGTCTCCGGAGACCGGGACCTTTTCCAACTGGTCAGTCCCCGGGTACATCAAATATATCTATCCAATAAGGGAATGATCCGTTTCGATCCCGAGGCCGTGGTAAAAAAATATGATGGCCTGGTGCCTGGGCAAATCGTGGATCTAAAAGCCTTATCCGGGGACCCTTCCGACAATATTCCCGGAATCCGGGGAATCGGAGAGAAGACCGGGATTAAACTATTGAAGGCCTACGGCAATCTTGATGGGATTTACGAAAACACCCATCAACTGAAGGGAAAACAAAGAGAAAAAGTGGAAACGGGGAAAGAACAGGCCTATCTCTCCCGGCGACTGGCCGCCATTGACTGTGAGGTGGATATCAACGACGAGGCCCTGTTAACCCCCGAGGAAAATTTCTCCCTATCCACAAAGGAAGCCTATGATTTTTTAATGGAACTCAACATTCGAAAGGTCTTTCGGGAAGAGGAAATTCTCTATACCGAAAAGGAGAGCATGCACCAGGACGAGAACCGGGAAGAGGAAGATTTCAAGCAGGAATGCCAACAGCTTTCCATGGACCTGTAAAGGGGTTTGGAAAAAGGTGAAAAACTTTATTGAAAAAGAGGTGGGTTATGTTTTTTTTATTACTGGCAACGCTGTGCAGTGCCTCCATTGCATTGATCTTTAAGTATACGGAAAGCTCCAATACCAATCGCCTGGTGATCACCACCGCCAATTATTTTATTGCTTTTACCACAAGCCTTGTCATGATCGGACTTCGGGACTTAATCGGGAAAGTGGACTGGTCCCATTCCTTTCGGGAGGAGTTTTCCCGGATGTTTTCCCAGGGGGGATTCATTTTTTCCCAGTACGCCAGCATGATCTGGGGAATGCTCATCGGCATCCTGGCGGGGGGATTTTTCTTCGCCTCCTTTATTTTTTATCAAAGGAGTGTCCGGGAAAACGGGGCGGGGCTTTCCGGAGCCTTCGGAAAAATCGGGATTCTGATTCCCATGACCTTCTCCATCCTTCTATGGCGGGAATATCCCACCGCCATCCAGTGGGTGGGGATTATCCTGGCCATTCTTTCCATACTGATTGTGAATCTATCCTCCGAGGCCAAGGAGAAGCTGGATGTGAAGTATCTGTTGATTCTTCTGTTTATTTTCGGCGGCCTGGCGGAGTTTTCCAACAAGATTTATCAGCAGTACGCCCTGAACGAGTATAAGGACGTGTTTTTGTTCTTCGTATTTTTCACCGCTTTTTTGATCAGCGGTTTTTATACCCTGCGGAGTAAATCCGTGATCACCAAAAGCGATATTTTCACCGGCTTTGCCGTGGGGATTCCCAATCTGTTCTCCTCATATTTTTTGATCCTGGCCCTGGACAGTGTAAAGACCTCCGTGGTGTTTCCCGTCTACAGTGCGGGCAGTATTGTACTGATCACTGTAGGAAGCTTTATCATCTTCAAGGAACGAATCGCCAATAAAAACAAAGTGGCGATTCTATTGACGGTGATCGCGTTAATCATGATTAACCGCTAAAGAAGGAGGATATTTCTTTTTGGGCGGATATTTGGTAAACTGTGAGTAGGAAGTATAATGGAGAGGAAGGAATATCATGATGGAAGAGCAAGGAAACAGGGAGCAGGAAATCCTGGAGGATCAGGGTTTAGGAAAACCCCAAGGGGAAAAACCCCAAGGGGAAGAATCGGAAGGATCGCAAAAAAACGAGGAGAACATCACTCGAATGAATATAGGGGGCAAGGAAATTGTTCTGATCGGAACCGCCCACGTATCCAAGGAAAGTGCCAAACAGGTAAAGGAAGTGATTGAAGAGGAACAGCCGAATTCCGTTTGCATTGAACTGGACCGCCAGCGGTATCAGTCGGTGACGGACAAAAATCGGTGGCAGAAAATGGACATCTTCAAAATCATTAAAGAGAAAAAAACCACGGTACTGTTGGTGAACCTGGTGATCTCCTCCTTTCAAAACCGGCTGGCGAAGCAGTTCGGCATTAAGCCGGGGCAGGAGATGATTCAGGGTATCGACTCCGCCAAGGACATCGGAGCGAAGCTGGTACTGGCGGATCGAAATATCCAAACCACCTTTTCCCGGGTTTGGCACGGCATCGGTCTGAAGGGGAAACTGTCCTTGATGGTCCAGATTCTTTTTAGTATTTTCAATGATGAGAGCATCTCCGAGGAAGAACTGGAAAAAATGAAGTCCCAGGACACCTTAAACGCCATGTTGCAGGACTTTACGGAGCATTTTCCCAGGCTCAAAAAACCCTTGATCGATGAACGGGACCAATACCTGTCCCAAAAGATCAAAGAGGCCCCGGGGGATAAGGTGGTGGCGGTTTTAGGCGCCGCCCATGTTCCGGGAATCAAAAGGGAGATACACAAGGAACATGACCTGAAGGAGTTATCGAAGGTCCCGAAAAAATCCAAAGCTCCGGGAAAAATCGCCTGGGCCATTCCCATCCTGATCATCGGGATCATTCTGTATACCTTTTATATGAACTTTTCCGCCGGAGTCAGCCAAATCATCAGCTGGATCATCTGGAACGGCGGTTTTTCCGCCCTGGGGGCCATCATTGCCTTGGGGCATCCCTTAACCATATTGACCGCCATTGTGGTTGCCCCCTTAAGCTCCTTGAATCCCTTGCTGGCCGCCGGTTGGTTTGCAGGGATTACGGAGGCCTACCTTCGTCGACCCAGTGTGGCGGATTTTGAAAGGCTCTCGGAGGATGCGGTCAGTGTTAAGGGCTTTTGGAAGAACAAAGTGACCCGAATACTACTGGTGGTCACCCTAACCAATCTGGGAAGCACTCTTGGAACCGTCATCGGAGGCGCGGAAGTGATCCGGGTGTTTATCCGAACCATAACCTAGAAAGGGCGCTTAGGAGAAAAAAAGCCGCACTCCTATAGAAGGCCCGGGAAAGGATCGATGAAAATGCAGGTGATAATTGATCGATTTGAAGGGGCCTTTGCCGTGGTGGAACTTCCCAACAGGGAAACCGTGAATCTTCCCCGGGCCTTGGTGCCAAAGGGGGCCAAGGCCGGGGATGTGATAGAGATCAGGATCAACCAAGAGAAGACAAAAGAGCGGAAGGCGAAAATGGAAGAGCGGATGAAAAACCTCTGGAAAAAATCCCAACCTTAAGGAAATAAAAAAGGAAACAAAAAACGACCCCAAGGAAACAAAAAACGACCCCTTCCGGTCGTTTTTTTGTAAAAGATTTTATAAAAAGGGTTTACGGCCCGGGGTTTACAGCACTTCCTTTACCCGTCCCACTTCCCCGCTTTCTAAGCGTACTTTAATGCCGTGGGGGTGGTTCGGGGATTTGGTAAGAATCTTTGCCACAACCCCTTGGGTCTGTTTTCCCGTGGCCTGGTTTTGTTTTTCCACAATGGTAACCGTGGCTCCGGGGGTGATGTTGCTTCTTTTGGTTCCTTCCATGGGTCTCACTCCTTTATTCTCTGTAGGGTTTCTTTTATCAAGTATAACAGAAAGTATCACCATGTGTATAACGGATTTTTGCTTATTACCCTGGAGGTTCGGTGTGTAATAGAGGGGATCCCGGGTACATAATAAAGGGATATGAATTGATACGCCCATGGCATTCAAACGTATTATATAAGGAGATGAGAACATGAAGTATTTTATCATTACGGGGACTTCCCGGGGACTGGGCAAGGCCTTAGCAAAGACCTTGGTCCATGGGAATCACCGGGTTTTTTGTATTTCAAGAAAAAAGGACCGGGAATTAATGGATTTTGCTGAAGCCCAGGGGGGATCCCTGGAGTTTTTTGCCTTTGATCTTTCGGACCATGAAAGGATAAGGCCCCTGATGGATGAAATTTTTCAACGGGTGGAGCCCGATGCCGCCGAAGGGATCTATCTGGTCAATAATGCCGGGGTGTTGGCCCCGGTCAAGCGACTGGAGGACTGCGGGGACGGGGAAATCCTCCAAAATCTCCATGTGAATTTGGCGGCCCCGTTGATTTTAACCTCCGCTTTTATCGGGAAAACCCAGGGGTTTACCGGGGATAAAAAAGTGATCAACATCTCTTCCGGAGCGGGCAGCAAACCCCATTACGGATGGGCCAACTACTGTGCATCGAAGGCGGGGGTCAATCTTTTTACCCGGTCCGTGGGACTCGAGCAGGAAAAAAGCCGGGCCCCGGTAAAGGTGCTGTCCCTGGCGCCCGCAATCATGGATACGAAAATGCAGGAGGAAATCCGTCGTTCCAATAAACAGGATTTTCAGGAGCTGGAGAAGTTTAAAAACTACAAAAAAGAGGG
>CAZTIJ010000126.1:0-6576 GCA_964613365.1 uncultured Clostridiaceae bacterium
CAAAGGTTTTATAATTATCATTGGCGGATCCGTCGGCTTTATCCGACATGGTTCGAATAACCACAAAGGGAATCCGGTTCATATAACAGGTCTGGGCAATGCTTGCCCCCTCCATTTCCGTACACCGGGCCCTGAATTCCTTTTCTAGGCGATGCTTCATGGAACTGCTGCTCACAAAGGTATCCCCGGACACAATTTTCCCCTTGGTTACTTCCTTTTCGCCGAATCGCTTCACGCCTTTTGCATAGGCCTTTTCCACCAAGGAGGGGTGGGAAACAAAAATGGAAGTAGCCATTCTCGGGATTTCCCCCAGTTGATAGCCGAACTCTCTGGCATCCACGTCATATTGCTGCAGTTCCGTGGATACCACAATGTCTAATATATCCAAATCTTCACCGATGGCTCCCGCCACTCCGGTGTTGATGATTTTTTCCACCTTAAACTCACTGATCAGAATCTGAGCACAAACCGCGGCGTTTACCTTTCCGATGCCGCTTCTCACCAGAACCACGGTTTTCCCTTCCAAAAGCCCCTGGAAAAAATGAAGTCCGGCGATTTCCTTTTCCAAATGGACTTTCATCTCTTTTTCCAGGACCTCCACTTCCTCGTCCATAGCTCCAATTATTCCATAATGAATCATGATAATCAATCCCTTCCATAATTTATTTCAAAAAAAATCTCGCTCTCATTCCTTGGAGCGAGTTTCTTTATTAGTCGATTTCATCCTCCTGGTCAAAGTCTGCATCAAGTATGGTGCTGAGCTGGGATTCCAATAAGGTTTTGCATCGCACTTTAAAAATATTCATCTGTTTTTTCGCCTCTTCATGCTGCTGTTCAATCTTTTCCTGATCCCGTTTGGCTTTTTCCACCAGCTGCTTCCCTTGGTTCTCGGCTTTTTCAATGATCAGTTGAGCTTCCTTGTTGGCATTGCGTTTGACTTCGTCGGCAGTGTTCTGTGCCACCACCAAAGTGTTTTTCAGGGTTTCCTCGATGTTCTGGTATTTTTCCATTTCACTCTTTACTTGTTGAACCTCTTCCTTTAGCCGACTGTTTTCTTGATAAAGGGCTTCAAAGTCTGTGAGAACTTCGTTGAGAAAATCCTCCACATCCCGTTCCTTGTAGCCCCTTACCCCCTTCGCAAACTCTTTTTTTTCAATATCCAATGGAGTGAGCATTCTATGTACCTCCTCATTATAACAACTTTTCCAACTTGATTTTCATCCGTCCCGATTTCGTCTTCTCTCCCAGGGTGCAAATATTTATGCGACCGAATCCCTTTGCGGATATCCGATCCCCCTCATTGAGTTCCTGGCCAACCTTTAGGGCAACCTGAAAATTAACCTTCACATCCCCCTTTTTAATAAGACTTTGGGCATCTTTTCTGGAAAGCTTGCAGCCCAGACCCAAAACCGCATCCAGTCTTAAGGAGGATACGCTTCCCCGGATTTCCTTTACCGCCTCCTCTGGAATATCCAGATTTTTCAAATCATCCGGTTGTACTTCCACGGGAGCATTCCCCACTTTTTCCAGTTGAAACCGGATATAGTCTCGGATTTCCCGATCCACAATCATATGACAGTACTGAGGGTGGACTAAAATATCCCCGATTTTTTCCCGCTTCAGTCCCAGGTTCAGAACACTGCCTAAATAATCCCGATGACTTAGGGTTTTGAACCGGTTTTTATTTTCGATTTTTACCAATGCCACGGAGGACGGAACCGTCTCCCGGGGCAGATAGTCGTGAAAAATGGTTATCACCTGACGTTCAGCCCCTTGATAACCACCCTCCGATCGATAGCTAAGTTCCTGAAAACTATTTATCACTCCGATAACCTGCTGTTGTTCATAGGGGGTTAGAAATTCCGTCCATCGTATGTCATGGCTTTTTAAAACCCCTTCCACTTTTCCCAGGGACCGTACAACCCGTTCCTTTGCCTCTTGGTCCTGAATATGTTGGGTATATTTATCCTTGTCGATCAAAAAATCCCTCCATTACAGTACCATAAAGGCTAAATTTCTCAGGAAGGGAATGATCAGCCAATTGATCAGTAAAATCGCCACAATCGGTGAAAAATCCAGCATTCCCTGATATTTAAACACGTTGTAGATCAAACTTCGTATGGGTCCCAAAATCGGCTCTGTCACACTGTACAGAAGTGAAGCGATAGGACTGGAAGGATTGGGGTTTACCCAGGACATAATGATCCTGGCCAGAATCAAAAAATTGATTATTCTTCCCAATTGAAACAGGGCTTGACTTACGGTGTATGCATCAAACAATGTCGAACAACTCCTTAGTGTATGTCAGTTAACATTCTATTTCTGCCAGGGAAAGGGTCCCTTTGATTTAAAATCTTCCCGGGTTCCCGCTCCTGTTAACTCCACGTTGCTGGGGGCTAAGATAAAAATCGATGCAGAGACTTTTTGAATGTTACCATCTAAAGCATAAACCGCTCCCGATAAAAAGTCAAAGAATTTTTTTGCCAGTTCCGTCTCCACCTCTTCTAAATTCACCACCACGGGCTTTCGAATTTTTAAATTATCCACAATCACAGAGGCTTCTTCAAAATCCTTGGGCTCGAAAATCACAACGTTTACCTGTTCATTTTTGTGAAGATTGTACACCTTGTTTGTTTTTGAGGTTTGCATGGTCTGCTCTCCTTCTACTTCGCCTTCATACTCTTCATTTTCCAATTCCTCGTCATCCATTCCAACAAAGTACTTCACTTTTTCAATCAATTTTTCTGCCATTTGTAAAACCTCCTATTTTTTATTTTGGTTTCGGCCTTTCCCCAAATAAGGTTCTTCCCAGTCGAAGCATATTGGACCCTTCTTCCACGGCCACTTCAAAATCATTGGACATTCCCATGGAGAGGTAATCCATGGTTACATTGTTATATTCCTCTTTTTTCAGCTCTTCAAACATGTTTTTCAACTTTTTGAAACATTCCCTGGTTTTTTCAGGATCCTGGTAAAAAGGGGCCATGGTCATCAGCCCGCGGATCCTGAGGGATTTGAAGGTTTCTATATTTCTTAAGAAGGACGGGACATCCTCCATGAAGATACCGTATTTTGCCTCTTCCCTGGCTACATTGACCTGCAACAGGGTATCCACGGTAATCCCTTCCTTTTCTCCCCGCTTTTCAATTTCCTTGGCCAGACGCATGGAATCCAAAGACTGGATCAGTTTGGTCTTACCGATAACGTATTTGACTTTATTCCGTTGAAGATGACCGATCATATGCCAGTTGATCCTTTCCTTCTGTGTTGCCATCCGGTCATATTTCTCCACAAACTCCTGGGCCTTATTCTCCCCGATTTCGGAAAAACCCAGAGCCAAGGCTTTTTCAATCACTTCCGTGCCATGGGTCTTCGTCACCGCAACCACGGTAATATCCTTCCCGTCAGGGTTGGCCCGTCTTATTCTTTCCTCGGTATCCAGCCAATTCTCTTTAATTGTATTATTCATCAAGTCTATCCTCCCCTCGGCTGTTTTGTTGATTTAGCAAAACCTCATCATATAAGGACACCGTCGGTTGCGCCTCTCCTTTTTCGTCGATGAAGGAATCCTTGGACAAAATAGCCCTTTCTTCATCGGCTAAAAGAACCTTTACCGGCACTTCGGTGTTTTTCCCATCCTTTTTTCGGGTTACGTAGGCATGATCTCCCTGATAATACACTGCATCCAAGGGTACGGTAAGGCCTTCCACCGTTTGTTTGACCAAAGTGATGTTTTGCCTTCGATTATCGTACACTCCCTGAAGATCCTCCGTACTTTCAACCATTACCCAAAAGCCCTGGTCCTCTTCTCCTTCTCCGATCCATGCAACGGTTCCCCGGACTCTTTGTTCCCCGGATTCTATCCATATATTCTGTCCGGGGGAAAGGGCCTTTCCTTCTTTTGGGGTCACCTTGCCCAGGGCCCCCCATTGGTAGCCTCTTATGAGACGAATGCCCCCTTTTTTGTCGATGGATTCTTGGTCGATCAGCTGTTGCACGGTATCCAGACAGGTCTTCGGCGCCTTGAGTATTTCCTCGAAATCCAGCACTTCTTCAAAACCGTCAACGGTGGTGGAAATCACACCGGAAGCGGGACTGTGTAGGCTTTCGGTGACCGATTGTCCCTTTGCCACCCGTTGTCCCGACTCCACCAAGGATCCCCTAGAGGAGCGGGCTATCACGGCTTCCTTCCGAAGAATGATGCCTTCAAAGGATAAACGGTCTTCCAGGGTTCCATGGGTAACGGTGTGGATTTTTCCCGGACCTTCGGTTAAAATCGGAGTGGTTCTTGATACAATATACACTAGTACAATTAATAAAATAAAAGCTTTGTTAAACTTCCTTTTTCTTCTTTTTCGTTGGAACTTAGGGTCCTTTATTCCATTTTCTGGTACCAACAAAGGGGTCCTCCCCTCTTCTTAGAGTCCTTAACTATATCTATTCTCCATTGATTTTAAAAATCCTGCTAAGTTTTTATTTTTTTTCGCAAAAACAGGGTTTTTTTTCAAAAAGAAACAGGTTTGTTCACGAAGGAGTCGGTTCCCTCCGGAATTTAGAAAAATTTCCCATACTTACTGGCCACTTTTAAATCCTTGATGGCTTGGATTTCTAAATTTTTTACCCCTTTGGTTCCCATCAGCAAAATGGTCTTTTTATCCTTTCCTAAACCGAGAACCGTTCCTTTCACGGGCTTAGCCCCCTTTAGTTTCACTTTGATTTCATCCCCCGCCATCAGTTCCTGGTTTCCCAGCTTAAAATGCTTGATCTCTACTTCTTTAATCTGATCCGGGTCCACATTTTTGTAATCCAGGTAAATCATATTGTTTTTCAAATAAATCTTTTCTTTCAGTACAATAAAAATGTATCCAGTTACGCTTCCGATCCAAAGGATCACCGCAATTCGGAGTACATAATCGAACATAGATAACGTCCTTTCTTTCCTTTGTAGAATTCCAATAACCATCTATTTTCTATTTTCCAACCCTATTTCTCTATACTTTGATATACTCTCCATTATAACATGGTTGCCTGTTTTTCATAGAGTTTTCCCCGGATCTGTGGATATTTCCCCGAGGATGAAAAACAGAGGAAAAGTTTACGGTTAAAACCTTTCCAATATCTCCCTCTTTTTCTCCAGGGCTTCATGGATTCGGTCCATGTAATGGCCCAGCCCTTTGATATTGGGAACCCGCTGAATTTCGTCGGTTTCCAGATTTACCACCTTGGATACCGCCCCGGCCCCAAAACCCAGGATCGTCTCTTTTTCCGACATAATCTTCATATTGTAAAGGGATTCTTTGCCTCTTTTGCTATAACCCACGTTCTCAAAATTCCCCAACATATTTTTTTGCCGGTACATATAATAGGGAGTATAGTCCTGGTTCCGGGTAAATTCCTCCACCTTTTTCAACAGGGAAAGCACCCCTTCCTCTCCCAGAGTCAAAAGCTCCGGATGTTCCTTGAAATAGGAGTTGGTTTTTACCGCAAGGGTATGCACCGTCAGGTTTTCCGGCTGCAGCTTTTCCATTTCTTTTAAGGTATGGTCCAGGGACGCCTCCGTCTCTCCCGGAAGCCCGATGATCAAATCCATGTTCACGGAGTCAAAACCCACTTTTTGAATCATTTCATAGGCCCGGTGAATCTCTTCAGGACTGTGTTTCCTTCCGATGGCCACCAGGGTGTCTTCGTTCATGGTTTGAGGATTTAAGCTGATTCTTCCAACCCCATGGTCCTTAAGACATTCCAAGACTTCCAGGGAAAAAGTATCGGGTCTTCCCGCCTCCACGGTGATTTCCTGTAACCGGGAATAACCCCGAAGCCCCTTCAGTAGGGCAAAGAGGTCTTCAAACTGTTGGCGATTTAATATGCTCGGGGTCCCCCCTCCCACATAAAGGGTATTGACCTTGATGTTTTTCCGATTGAGAATTTCAATGGAATCCTCCAGTTCCCTGTGAAGGGCGGTTAAATACTCCTGGACTTCCCCTTCCTTTCGATAGAGGTCGTTGGAGGGAAAGGAGCAGTAGTAACAACGGCTAGGGCAAAAGGGGATGCTGATATAGATGTTCACCGCCCGCTGTTCTAAGGGATAGATGAGATCCCGCTCTTTTTTTGCAATGTCCATAAGCAGCCGGGCTTTTTCCTCCTTCAGATACTTCTCCTTCGTTAATTCTTCAAAGATTTCCTGATCGCTCCAAGAGGCCTCCAGCATATTCTGTACGATTTTCACCGGACGAATCCCCGTGAAGATTCCCCAAACCGGTTTCTTCCCCGTTAACTCCTTTAGCACCATAAAAAGGGTGCTTCTTAGGGCCTCTCTTTGATTTTTATCCATGGCCAGGGCCCTTTCCCGGGGGCGGAGACTCTCCTTGGGATTTATCACCGGCACCTGGTAATCCGCGGTTTTCCCTCCCATACTACCCTGGGCAAGGGCTCGGAGATTTCCCCGGGCATCTTGTTCCAACTGAGAGAGGATAAAGTCCGCCTCTTCCCGCAAATCCGCCGGGTCTTCCACGACCTCCACCTCCGAGATAAAAAGCTTCGCCAGCTCCCGGGTATCATAAATATTTTTATGTCCTT
>CAZTIJ010000127.1:0-6529 GCA_964613365.1 uncultured Clostridiaceae bacterium
GGAAGGATCTGATCCGATTTTAAAACAATATTTGTACTTATTACTAATGTTGTCATATGAAACTCAGCACTCTCGGCACCCACTAAGTCACTAGCATTGACTAACATCAATGCTCCAAAGACCAGTACCGTTACAATCATAAACACTAAGGTTTTTCTATTTTTCCTATTCATTTTTCTCCCCCCAGTTTTCTCAATGAAAATCCGAAACGAGGGAGCTAACACTAGGTTATAGTTTGCTCTAGAAACGATAATCCATTAGCTATCGCTTCTTCATTTCAAACCCCTATTCCCCATACCCATTTTCTCTTGCTTTTTATATTGAATTATAACCTCTCCGATATAACCACCCCCTACAATAATAAAAAAACCGACCTATGATATGGCCGGTTACGCTACTCGCTCA
This sequence comes from uncultured Clostridiaceae bacterium, assembly GCA_964613365.1. Taxonomy (GTDB): domain Bacteria; phylum Bacillota; class Clostridia; order Peptostreptococcales; family T1SED10-28; genus Isachenkonia. Next base: position 406 of record CAZTIJ010000127.1, read on the forward strand.
CTTTGAGAAAAGCGTCCAAATACTTCCCAAAGATCTGTGCTCCCTATTAAGCATTTCATTTATACCCCGTTTGACAGATAACAAACATTAATTGGTTGATTTGTTCAAAAAATTCTAACTATTTCGTTTGTTTTCACAATGGGCTATTTCCTTCTGCCCTTTTATCATTTCCTTTTTATCGGAATCCATATTTCACAGAAGCAGCCCTCTTCCAGCTGATCGGAGTAAAGCTCAAAATCACTGCCTTCCACCATTTCCACATCGGCCCCGGGGAGAAACTCCTTATAGATCCGCTCCCAGGTTGTACCGATACAGGAAGGATCCGCTCCCATACACTTGAACACCGCCCAAAGACCGGGGTCTACTTCCCAAATCTCAAAACCTTCCGGAGCTTCCTGCCCCGAATAGCGAACCCCGATGCCATAACGAAAACGGTTGGATTCCTTTGAAATAGGACCGCAGATTCCGTACATATCCCCACTGACACTGTCCTGATGAAGCACATTAAAGGTACCGTCTCTTTGACTTTCCTCCCAAAACTTTGCAATTTCATTATTATCCGTCTCAAAGGCAAAATCATTTTCAAACTCCCGTACCTTCGCTAACAACCGGAACGCTTCCCGTTTTTCCAATCGATATTCCATTCCGTTCCCACCTTCCATGGTAATTTTAATCACTAAAGGATTAAACCTCTTAAGCTCTCCACCTTTATGATTTCCATTCTTTTCACCTCTGTACTTAGTATACCAGAGAAAGGTGGCCGGTTCCTGTCTTTTCTTGGCGGTTTTTGTCCCGTCATCCGAGGGTCTTCTTACGGCCCCTTCCTACTTTAATCAGAGGATGAAAGGGTGACAAAAATTCCGTCCCCCTGTCACGATGTTCCGTTGACCATTGTTGTGGATTGTATTACAATGTAGATACCTACCAAAGATTCCCACAGCTAAAGGAGCGTAGCTATGAACCAACAGTATATTGTTCATTTCATCAGTAAAACCAAGAAAAAAATGACGGAGTTTTTGGATCATCAGCTCCATGATCAAGGATTAGAGGATTTGATCCCCTCCCATGGAAATATATTAACCGTATTATATAATCATGGGGAATTGAGTATGAAAAAAATCAGCGGATTGATCGGAAAGGATAAATCCACTGTTACGGCTCTAATTAGCTCTTTGTATCGTTTAGGCTATGTAAAGAAAACCGTTAGTCCCGAAGATAAGCGAGTGACTTATATTTCCTTGACGGAAAAAGGCCGGGCAATAGAGGATAAATACCTAGAGATTTCGAAAGAGGTTCAAGACACCACCTTTAAAGGATTTTCCGAAGGGGAAAGAGAAGAGTTCCTACGCCTGCTGAAAAAAATCAATGTAAATTTCAATGAAGCCCTCAGAAACCCCTCTAAAAAAGCAGATTAAAAAAGAGAAACCCCTTTACCGGGAGTTTCTCTTTTTTTAATAGGGCCTATCTTAATATATATCTAACGGTTTGTAACTGCTTTATTTTTTTCTACTTGCGTTATAACAACTACCTTTCAGGAACAAACTCCGGAAGGTTTCCGGTGGCAGCAAATTTCCCCGCAATGTATCCGTGCACTGCTGCATCGGGGATGGCGTTTGAGCCCAGTCGGTTGGTTCCATGAACTCCTCCGACAACCTCTCCCGCTGCATATAGTCCGGGGATCGTTTCACCCCAAATATCCTGCACTTCCGTATTCCCGGAAATGGTCAAACCACCCATGGTATGGTGTACGGAAGGCCATTGTGGCACCGCATAGTACGGAGCTTCCTCTGTGGGAAGCATGGTTCCCTCATCAATTCGCTTTCCAAATTCCGGATCTTCTCCCTGTTCAATAAAGGCGTTATGGTCCATAATGGTTTCTTTCAGGCTTTCTCCGGACATGCTTACACGCTCTCCTTGATACTCCTCCTGATTAATTTTATCCGCCAGGTCTTCCAGGGTGTTCGCTTTAATCACTCTACCATTTTCAATCGCATCTTCCAACTGAGACTCATCGATAAATCCGCCTTTTTCCACAATTTCCTGTCCAAAGATGGCAAAGGTAGGGAAACCGCCGCTGTCTTGGGCTGCCCAAGCACATTCGTCTCTTCGTCCCCCTTCGTTTACATAGCGATCGCCTTCCACGTCTACGTATACCACCCCTGCACTGGGTCCGCTAAAAGGAATCAGGGCAGCGGCATCAAGTCTGCCGTTTTCCGGATCGGAAAAGGGATACAGTTGGATATAAGACATATGTTTCGTTCCCGCTCCAACTTCCTGGGCTAGGGGAATTCCTTCACCGGTTGCCCCTACATGATTACTGGTTAACTCATCTTCGGAAATCATAGGCACATGTAACCCACGCATGTCAGGATTTCCACTAAATCCTCCGGTTGTGAGGATAACTCCGTTTTCAGCTTTGATATTTTTCATACCCTCATTGGTCTCCACACGGATCCCCACAACTTTATGATCTCCCGTGCTTTCACGATAAATCTCCACCATTTCCGTATTCAGCATCACTTCCGTAGAGGTTTCATCCAACATTTTTCTTTGCACCGAAACGATATCGGATCCAATCCCGTTAATGGTGGTATAGGTTCGGTATCCGTAGTGTCCCCCGGGACGGGTGATGGATTCACGAACCTCCAAGCCGTTTTCCAGCATCATATCCAGGAAAACCGGAGCCCCATGAACAAAGTTCTCAACCAGCTTACGGTCACTGAATTGATCGCCTCCCTCCATGGTGTCTTCGATATGCTGTTCCGCTGAATCCGGTTCCAAGCTCAACTTGTCATACAAATCATCGGCAATACTGCTGGTATAGGATGCATACACCCCTCCATTGATCTGAGAGTTTCCTCCCAGTGCCGGCATCTTGTCAATCAAGAGGGTGTCCGCCCCTGCTGTGGAGGATTGATAGGCTGCGGAAAGCCCGGCAAAACCGCCTCCCACCACAACTACATCATGGGTATAATCCCATTCTTCAGGAATTTCCGCCGATCCCGGGGAAGGTCGATTCTCATCGGCTACTTCCTCGCCCTTTTCTTCGGATCCTGCTTTGAACTCCTCTACAACCCCTCCGGCCTCTTCAATTGCTTTGCTTACAGCCTTAAGGATTCCATCACTGGTCATAGTAGCTCCGGAAATCGTATCCACATTCAAGCTTTGCTTATTGAGAATCTCTTCAGGAATTTCCTCCAGTGCCGCATCGGAAACTCCGGGAGTCTCTTCATGCTCTAACACTTCAATATCCTCTACAGCACCTTCACTTAGGGTTACCTGTACCGTCATGGATTTGTATCCATCCACATCCATAACGTACTCCCCTGCTTCCATGGGTGTGATCCCGCTTTCATTCTCATCGCTTTGGGCTTCCCCTGCTTCATCGCTACAGGCCGCCAGGGAAAATACCATACTTATGACGAGCAAAAGGATCATTGCTTTTCGAAATTTTTTCATCTTTACCACTCCTCCTTTAATCTTTTCTTTTTGATTGCTTTATATAGACCTATTGTTTTCGGCTCCCTTTTTTCAGCCTTCATATAAGGTTATATAATTAACAATCCTTGACTTCAAAAAATCGGCTGCCACGGTTTATTACAACGAATCCTTGTGAAGGGCAAAAATTTCCCCCGCCCACATTAGTTATTAGAACATTTTAGAATTAGGAATATAGTTTTGCATCCAACCATTTCATTCCCTTTCGGTTGAAATCCGTTAAACCCTTATAATATCTGCTTCCAATTCTTCATTGCTAAAAATCCATAGGCATAACCGTTGTTCAGTTATTAATATATATGATCTGGTGTTGCATGACAATAGTGCAGTTATACCGAAGATAGATATTAACAACCGGTACACCTGTACATAGTTTCTCGACAAACTACTTGCCAGTTTAAACGTTTGCATAGATATAGTTATGATTTTAACATTGCTCCCCTCCTTTATTTGTGGTATATTTAATAAAGTCAAAACATAACACGTAGTGTATATTTATTCTCATTATACAATGTCGTGGTAAGGAGCCGTTCACGATGAAAGAAACATTAATCCTTGATAAATTGAATCATGTAAAAAGAAATTTACAGCTTGAACCGGAAGCCTCCATAAAAGAAATCGACGCCCTTCTGGAAATGGAAGGTCCCCTATCCCGAAGTACCAGGATGACTGCATTTTATTATAAGGGTTGCGCCCTGATGTACGGAGAAAGATACCGGGAACTAATGTCCATCGCCATGAGCGTAAAAGCGATTTCCGAAAAACTTCAGGATTATGAAAACATGGGGCGAAGTTATAATTTGCTAGGGGTAGCTTCCTTAAATTTAAATGATTACTTCAATGCCATTAATTATTATAAAAAGGGCTATACCTTGTTTCGCTCCTTAAAGGATGACCGGATGACGGCGATTCTGGCCTTAAACCTATCCGATGCTTTGGCCGCGGTGGAAATCTATGAAACAGCCAAGGACTATGCCTTTATAACCATTGACCATGCCATTCAGTGCGAATATCAACGCCTTACTGCAAAGGCTTTTTTGCGCCTGGCAAACATCAGTATCTTAACGAAGGACTTTCACAATGCCCAGTTGTTCAGCGATCATGCAAAGCAATACATTGCCGAGGATTCTCAGCCCCTGGATTCCTTTTACTATGAAATGACTCAGACAAAAAATGCCATCCACTCCAACAATCTTCAACAAGGGGCCAGGCACCTCCAACGAGCCGAGAGTAGCATCAAACACTTGCCTTTCCATCGGGGAAGGATTCTCTTCGCCCTGATTTACAGCGACTATAAAGAGTTTAGTGGTGAATTAAGGGAGGGGGAACAAAAACTTCTGGAAGCTTTGGAGCTTTGTAAAAAAATAGATCATGAAAAGCTTGAAATCGATATCAGTACCCGTTTAATCGCCCTGTACCGGAAAATGGATCAACCCCAGAAGGAAATCCGATTCCTTCGGCGAAAGATGGACTTACAATCCCGTATGAATCACAACATTTTAAAATATGATGTGATAAAGGATTTCATAGAAAGCCGTAATAATTACGACGCCTTTGTATCCTTGATTAAAGAAAACAACGAACTTAAAAAAGAAACCGGTTACCGGAAAATCTTAACGGAGAAAGAGCGTTTTTACAACAAAGAATTCGAAAAAATCATGGAAAGTCCTTCCCTATCCAATATCCTTTCAGCCATGGAAGAAGCTTTAAAAAGCATCCATTCCGATATTTCCTATGGGATTTATCAAAGCAACCCCCAAGGGGAATGTATACACCTGCAACCAGAGAAATCCCCGCTGAAGATTTCCTCCGCAGGCCTGAAATGGATCCTGGAAAAGGCTCGGAAGATTCCTGCCTCAAACAAAGAAAATGTAGAATATCGCTACTTTCCTATTGAACTTCCCAGTTCCATCGCCCTGGTTTCCGCCAATCGCTATGGACATACACTATTGATTGTTATCGAAGACTTTCAATTAATTGACCTTCCGGAATACATGGAATCCTTTTTGAAAAAAGTAATGTTTCAGGGTTTATCTACCCTTGCCTCCGTAAGAGAACAGGACTCCCATTCCCGATGGTCTCAGGTGTTGAACCACACTTCTTTAACCAAAAGAGAAAAGGAAATTGTAAAATATGTATGCCTGGGCTTAAATAACAGAGAAATCGCTGATAAGATTCATGTTTCCAATTACACCGTGCGAAACCAGCTATCGGGAATTTTTCAAAAGCTTGGGGTCAGCAATCGATTTCAACTGATCAGCAAGCTATTGCATATCACCCACAGAGATCTAGCCCCGGAGGGATCTCGCCCTTAAGATGAGAAAGAGCCTATGGAATCCATAGGCTCTTTCGTTCCCCTGTTTCGACTAGATGGGTTTTTCCCTGTTCATCCATCATCACAAAATCATAGGCATAGCGCTGGGTAGGAACCCCCCAGGAGTGGGACAGTTCTTTGGTGTACCCTCCGTTGATCACGGTCCATTTCCCTTCAAAGGGTAAGGTATACTCCACTTCGTTTTGATAATTGTCGATGGAGGGGATTTTGCTACCATGCTTGAACTTTATGATGAGCATCCCCAAGTATTGAAGAAAACAGGCGGGAAGTTGCCTCTGTAATCTCCATGGT
>CAZTIJ010000128.1:0-6493 GCA_964613365.1 uncultured Clostridiaceae bacterium
ACTTTGTGAGCAAGGAAGGCTAAGAGGAGGGAGACTTCTCGGCATTGCGGTTAAATCGAAGGGTTTTGCCGGAATATTCGATGCCCAGGATTTCCCCTTTACTAATAACGGCTTTCTGAATATCTTTCCATGACGCCGTAGACAGAATAAAGGTTGTTCCGGTAAAATAGCAGACCCCTTTCTTACTGATTCCCTGGGAATAAACGGATGAAAGGATAAAAGCAACGGCGGAGAGAGCGACTAAATAGTCCAGCACTTCTCCCCTCAGAAAATGAGCCATAAGTATGAACACCACGGAGATAACCCTTAAGCTAATTTTCAGAGTTGGTTTGCTGAAGCTTATGTAGTTTACTAAATTTTAACACTACTTTCCAATACTTACAACAACCCTTAACCTGCATCGTATTTTTTTCGTTTTCGTAGTTGAAACCTTCAATTCCAATGAGTCCTCTATCCCTGCTGATACATTATTGTAAAAAAAGATGACCCGTGGTAAAATTTATTATACAAAAATACCATGGTTCATGATCGGGAGGTTTTTCTTTTGAAAATAAGCTATAAAATTGCTATTCCTATAATATTACTACCCATGATACTCATCGGATCCTTATCCCTATGGATCATTTTTTCTCTAAACGAAAGCCGGGAAATTTCAACCATAGAAGAAGGTGATGCCTTAGAGGATGATGAAGAGCAAGCACCAGAAGACCAAAATGATGATCCGGAAGAAGAAAATGACAAAGATGTTGAAGAAGAACCGAAGGAAGAAACACCCCAGGAAATAGATGAAAAACAAGCCTTCATTGATGATTTGCGAAAAGATGTTTTGCCTGTATCCACGAATCCCAACGACTATAATTTTAACGAAATGGATGATGTTTCCCAGGACTTTGCTATTCCCGACCTTTCCTTTCATATAGAGGATAACACCTTGTTTATCGGAACTACTAACCAACGAGGATCCCTCCCCGCGGGAAATGATTATGTAACATTATTTAACAGCCTAAACCTTACGGATATTGTCATCCTAGATAGTATTGAAAATCTCCCCCAAGGCTTTTTACGAGGTGGCGGGATTACAAACCTTTATCTCGGAGACACGATAACAGATATCGACGCTTTTGCAGCAACCGGTGGAGCCTTGGAAAAAATCCAGTTCGGTGAAGAAGTAACTAGAATCGGTCGCTACGCTTTTACCAACAACGAATTACAGGGTTACCTAGCCATACCTCCTAAGGTGAGCGTTATTGAAAAAAGAAGCTTCAGTTTTAACCATATCGACTACGTAGATCTATCCAATGTGGAAGAAATAGAGGACAATGCTTTTTCTTTTAACAACCTGGTCTACCTGGATATACCCGATACTACGGAAAGAATAGGAAAAACCGCATTCCTTCCGAAATCCTTTAACAATCAAGAGGAAATACATATTCGGTCCGTAAGCTTCGGAGAAAACCTTCGAATTATTGAAAGGGAAGCTTTTATGAATCAACAAATCCCACGGTTGGAATTCCCTGAGACTCTTGAATTCTTAGGAGATGGAGCCTTCAGGCAGGTCCCTGTGGAAACTTTGGTTATCCCCTCCGAGGAAGTCATTATGGGTAACCGGGTTTTCACTTCCAATATCGAAAACGTGGATCTGTCGGGAAAAATCCTTGCCTCCGGTCATAATACCATTCAAGATTTAGAAAACTATATCCTGGTAAGTGATTAATTTAATAACGTGGAAATTAAGTGGAAATTAAAAGGAAGCGTCTCTTTGCGAGACGCTTCCTTTCATTTTCTGTTGCCTCTATTCCTCTCTAAAATCAAAGGTCACCCCGTCGGAGTAGTTGTTGCCTGCATTCCAAAGCAGATACTCATATACTCCGTGATCATGAAGGGCACGGATCTGTTCCGAAACTTCATGATCTCCGTATACCATAAAATTACCGGCGCCGAGATAAGAAGCGGTAAAGGCCTGGAGCCAGGGCCGGGTTACGGGAGCATCCTCTCCCAAGGTGCCTAGCACTTCATTTTCCACCTCCATATAATTGTAAACCAGGTTATAGGGTTCCAAATCCGGTTTCGCAATGCCCAGGTTTCCCGGACCCCAGTGACTGGGATAAATCATGGAGGAAATTACGTCCACATTCTCGGAAATTCGAACAAAGCTTTGTCCGATATTGGGCTCTTCTCGAACCAACGCCGCAAATCCGAAAATATCCACGGAAAGGTCCACCCCGTAGGGCTTGAGTTCTTCCCGGGCATAGGCAATGAAGTCCGTTACCGCATCCACCCGTTGCTGGACATTATCTCCGTCACCTTCGCCGTATTCCCCCCGGGTATAGTTCAGTCGCTCATCCATGGTCGCAAACCCTTCGGGGAATCGTACATAGTCAAATTGAATATCTTGAAAGCCCAGTGCCGCTGCTTGTTTGGCAACCTCCACGTTGTATTCCCAAACCTCCCGCTCATAGGGATTGACAAAGCTTGCCCCGGCTCGATTGGACCATACTTCCCCGTCTTCATCGGTAAAGGAAAGGTCCGGCCGTGCATTGGCCAAACGGGTGTCCTTAAAAATAACGATCCGGGCAATGGGGTAGATGTCGTTCTCTTCCAGGTGAAGCATCAGTTCCTCCGCGTCCACAAAGTCTCTTGTAAACTTTTGGACATATTCGTGGTCGGAGTCTAAATCCATTACCATGGTCCCGTCATCATCCTTAACGTCAATCACCATGGAATTCAGCGGTGTGGAATTCACCAGCTCCGTTAATTCCTCCAGTTTTGCTCCTCTTGCGGAGCCTCCCGTAAGAAAGATGCCTTTGACTCCGTCCTCGGGATAATCAATATCCACCAAGCTCTCATACATAAACTGTCGCGGAAATTCATTGGGAACCGATAAGATCGGTTCTTCAGAGATCTCCAGGTACGTGGTCTCTCGGCGTTCACCCTCCCTGGACCCTTTCTCCCGGTTTTCCTCGGCTAACACATTCGTTGAAAAAAGTGCGACGGCGGCGACTAAAGCAACCAGCCCCATCACCATTGATTTTTTTCCTTTCATTTGTCCCTTCCCCCGCTTTCGTATTGAGCAGTCGTACTGCACCCTGTTTTTTCTCATCTTCTATTCCTCTATTTCTTGTAACTCTTCTAGGGTTCCTTGCAAGGCTCCAATCTCCCGGCCTAAAAGCCGTAGACCTTCATCCAGTTCATAAAAATATTCCCGGAGTTCCTGGTGCTGTGCATTCAACTCTTCAATCCCATCCCGAAAATCATCGTATGTGGTTTCTTCATCGGCCAATCCTTCAAAATAATCCTGTTGCTCCTCTAAGTTACGGCTGTATTCCGAGCGAAATTCTCCTAGGGTTTTTGAAAACCCGTCCACCTCTTCCCCTAATGAACCCAGCGGATCTTCGTCCAACTGTCCCCCATCATATTCCCTCAGAGTACTTCCGTGGACAGTGTAGGCCTCTTCCAGCTCTTTCAACCGTTCAAGCCCTTCCCTTCGCAGGGCAAGGTTTTCAAACACCGAAGCGGAACCGTCGTTAAAGGATGTCAAATCATCATCCTCTTCCATAGTCTCCTCAAAGCGGGTTTGCAGCTCCCTTTCCTGTTCTAACAGAAGATTCAGTTCCTCCACCGTCTCTAGCCGAATCTCTTCCAATTCCCCGGCGGTTTCTCCGATTTCCTCCAACTCATCGTCCCCACAGCCTAACAGTAAAGCCCCGGTACCTAGTAATAACATGCCCATAATCAAAATTCGTGGTATTTGTTTACTGAACTCCATAATAATAATCCCCCTTTAATGATATCAACGATTAAGTCAAGTAATTATACCATTTAATCAAAGGGCCGCCAATATAAAAAAACTTTTTTTACCAACTTTTCAACGGAAAGGATTTTACAAAAGAAATACTCTACGAACCATCACCAACCCTTCTAATTTCACAGATCTCCCTTTAACCCAAGGAGAAAAGTTCATATCCTCCTATACGGTTCGAAGCTACAAGTCTTAGAATGCACTTGTTTCTGCACTCGAAATAATTTATAATGATTGGGCTAGTACTTTTAACACTTCGGGAGGAGAAATTCCTATGAACAATCAATCGGATTTGGAAAATAAACGAACATTGGCAAAGCGCCTGCCCTTTTTTTATGGCTGGGTTATTGTTGCCGTAAGTATACTGGGGGTGTTTTTTTCCGGACCGGGACAAACCTATTCGGTTTCCGTATTCATCGATTCCTATATTGATGAATTCGGTTGGGGAAGGTCTTATGTTTCCGGCTTTTATTCTTTGGGCACCCTGGGTGCGGGACTTTTGATTTCCTTTGTAGGAAAGCTTGTGGACGTAAAAGGCCATCGAAAAGTTATGCCCGGGGTAATTTTCTTATTTGCCTTGGCTTGCTTCTGGATGATTCAAGTTTCCGCTCCATGGATGCTTTTGGTCGGTTTTTTCTCCATTAGACTTTTGGGCCAGGGCTCCATGACCTTGACCGCCACTACGTTGATTCCTCAATGGTTTTATAAAATGCGGGGAAGAGCTCTCAGTTTTATGGCCATTGGTGCCGTGGCCGGCTCTTTTCTTTTGCCGCCATTGAACACTTGGATTATTCTAAATTACGGATGGCGAGTGGGATGGCAGCTCTGGGGGATATTACTGCTTATGGTGATGCTTCCGGTGGCCTTGATATTTGTAAAAAATAAACCGGAGGACATCGGGGCTCTTCCCGATGGTGAGGTTTCGGACCATGATTCCCCCACAGCCACGGCCTCCCGGCGAGAACAGTCCTGGACTTTAACCGAAGCCATGAAGACCCGAGCCTTTTGGGCACTGTTATTTTGTGTGACCGTACCCGCGGCCTTAAACACGGGAATTACCTTTCATTTAGCCTCCATTATGGGATATTTGGGGTATCCCCAGGCCAGTGCTCCCATGATCGCGGCTCTGGCATTAAGTGTGTATGCCGCATCCCAGTTTGTGAACAATTTCATTGCCGGCGTGGTCGGGGATCGGTTTAAGGACCATAAAATACTTACCATTACTTTTTTCGGTTTCATCATGATTTTGTTTGGCTTTTTAGGAATTCGTTTTTTTAATCTTGCCTCCGTTCCCATGGTTATTATCCTCGGGATCTTTTGGGGAGGAGTCAATGGCTATTTTGCTATTACAAATAATATGATTTGGCCGAACTATTTTGGGCGGAAAAACCTGGGCAGCATCAAAGGCTTCACGATGATGGCCATGGTGATCGGATCCGCTGCAGGACCTCTTCCCTTCGGTTTTGCCTTTGATTATTTCGGGGGGTATACGGAAATTTTACTGATTACCACGATTTTTCCCGCGTTAGCATTGGTTGGTGCCGCCACCTCCCCGAAACCGGACTATGATTACTACCAACAAAAGCATAAAAAAACGGCCGCCCTATAGGAACAGGGCGGCCGCTTTTGGTTTTACTGTTGGAAATCAATGATCTCATAGTCTTCCGGTACTTGGAAATCCTCCTCCGTCAAGTGATCCACTTCAAAATTGATCACTTCCATTACGTAACGGTCATCGACTTCGGGACCGTCACTTTCCACCCGAATCGGGATACCGTATTCCGGATGATGCCACATGGTCAATGTCACATCATTATCCCGCTCTTCAATCACATAGGTGTTAATGCCGTCAATTTCTTCTCGACCGATGTAGGTCAGGCGGTCCCAGTCATCCTCCGGCGTCAACTCATCCGCCGTGGCAACTTCATCCCCTTCTTCCTCACCCACCGGCATTCGAAGGGCCGTCATCTCTTCGCTGTCCAGCATATAGGAGTACTCTTCGTCCCGGATAGTAATAAAGTGCTCCCCTTCCATTTCTACTTCGCTTCGGAAATACTCACCCATCCGGGAGATATGATTGGAAAAGCTCCCCATATCTTCAGTTTCCATCACCATTTCATAGGAAAAGTTTTCCGGAAACTGCATCTGGGAAAAGACCTCTTCGATATCCAGATCCTCCGCTGGGTCGTCTTCAGCCTCCGCGGGTTCATAGGCCTCCTGTCCTCCACCCGGGGACGGAGACTCAAACAACCTTCAGGAGGAATTGAAAAGCGTCTTGGGACGGTTATCCCAAAGCGGTATCCGGTCTATAATGAGTTTAAGTTCAAAGCACTACATAAGAACTGAAAATAAAGAAAAGGAGAGGATCGTCGTGGAAAACATTGTAGAGATGAACGGATTGGAAGCCATCCAGTCAAAAATTGATTATATAAAGGAGGGAGAAACCATGGAAAAAACTGTAACCGTACAAAATGAAACCTTTGTTGTCACCGTGAATGAAGCAAAATCCAAAAAACTAACCTTCATTTTCAACAAGGCTCAGGACAGAATTGCTCAAATTTTACGCCACCAGGAAGTGGAAAAAGACATCCAAAAGGCGAAGGAGCAATATCACTATGGCAACTTTATGGGATAGAAAACCAAATAAGAAAATCTATAGAAGGAAAAAATAACCTCCTCTCAGGACTGAATCAG
>CAZTIJ010000129.1:0-6483 GCA_964613365.1 uncultured Clostridiaceae bacterium
AAACCGGAACCGGAGGCAACCAAGATTATCTTCTCCGCCGGAAACTTTCATCGGGAAGAGATCTTTTACCTTTCCCATCGTCCCTATCATATGGGGGAGCGAGGCGCGGGAAGGGACGGAATGCAAAAGGAAATCCAGTTGACGGATATAAAAAAGGAACAGGTACTGGTGGAAAAAAGCTATGAGCAGTTAAGCAATGGCAATGCCATGCTTCATAGCAATTATTACGTCAGTGAAGCCCACGATATATTGATCGTCTATTATCATGGACCGAAGGAGCTGGTGGAAGAAATCTTTCCCCGGGGCAGCCTGAACATTTATCGGGGGACCGAAAAGGGCCTGGAAGAAGAGACGACCTTGGAGGAGGCTTCCCGAAGGGTTGGGGGGATTCAAAATTTTGTGGTCATGGACCGGGACCGGGTTTTTCTTGTAAACCATGAAAAGGAGCAGTGGGTGTTGAACCTTGAAGAAAAAACCATATTTTCCGTAGCCCCGGGTCCCTTTGAAAAGGCGGCCTTGGAAAAGGAAGATCTTCCCAGGGAGGAGGCGTCGGAAGAGGGGGCGCAAGAATGGTTGATGGACGAGTTTGAGGATCACCACTACCGCTTCACCCCTCTAGGAGAGGACCTATTTTACGTAGAACTTTTCATTCATTCCAGCGGTGGGGGAGAGGAGTTCCGTCGTGAGATTTGGACCGTAACGGACCGAGTAACCAGAAACATGGTTTTTTCCCGGGAAGACCAAGGGCATACCTTATCCTACAACCGGAAAGATGACACTTTTATCGCCATGAAGGGTTATCAGGAGTTTCTGGTTTTCCAAGGGGATCCGGAAATTCTGGGAAGTCTTACCGGGGACAATCCAAAGCTGAAGATTGAAGACCTTTTGAACCATGACGCCTTCACTTTGCTGGACCGTTACGAAAGGGTAAATGAAGGCAAAAAGCCGGGAGAGTTGATGATCTACGGACAGCATTATTTTTTCAGCTCCCGAGATAAATTCTACTTGCCCGAAAACCATCAAGGATATAACCCTTTTCGTTACGACCGGGATACGGGAAATCTTTTCTTTAACGTCCGAGGGGGTGACCCCTATATGAGAGTCCTGCAACGGGCGGAGGAGTCTACAGTCCTTCCCCTTTGGGATTATCAGGAACTGAGTTTTGATGAGAACTTTACCACCCTGTATTACCGGGACCACGAAGGGGCAAAAATTTATGAGCTCATCCCCTTCCTTGACACCCTAAAAGATCACAGAGGCAGGGATGAAAGCGGGGACAGCGGAACGGAGTGAATGTCACCCTATGTTTTTCGAGGGCGCGAACTCCTCTTTGAAAAGGATACGGGGTATGAAGCGTATCTTTCCCGAGAGGAAATCAGCGTAAAGGATGACGGAGCCAGTTTTAGACAGTTCAGTCTGTATCTTAATGATGAAGAGTTGATGGACATTTTGGTTCGGGAAAATGAAAACAGTCCCTGGCGAATTGAAAACATGGAATCCATCTAGGAAAGAATGGAGATGAAAATCAGCCAAGGGAAGGTGGAGAAGGAGAGGAAAGAAATGGATGGAAGTAATTGGTATTCTGAACTGATTAAACCGAAATGGGCCCCTCCCAGTTGGATTTTCGGACCGGTGTGGACGCTACTTTATATGGTTATAGCCGTCTCCTTTGGCTATGTATTTTTACAGTTTTTTCGGGGAGAGTTATCCCCGTGGGTGGCTTTGCCCTTCTTGCTGAATCTTGGGTTTAATTTCTCCTTTACTCCACTGCAGTTTGGCCTGAGAAACAATTTTTTGGCAGCCGTGGACATCCTATTGGTTTTGTTAACTTTGATCTGGGCAGTGGTTGCCATTGTTCCCCATATTCCATGGGTGGCCTATAGTAATGTTCCTTACCTGCTATGGGTTAGCTTTGCCACGGTATTGCAACTGCGGATCACTTGGCTGAACCGAAAAGAAAGATAAATTCTAGGCTTTAGTAAACAGAAGTACTCTTGGTGGCTATGGGAGGACGGGGTAGAAGAATATATTTTAAAAGCAGATTTTAGGGTATACTTTCCTTACGGGGAAAGAAACAAAGAAAGAGATCCGTTAACAAATCCCCCTATATACATAAGGAGAATTCATCAGGCTTTGGGAGGGAGAACAGAAAATGAAACGGGGATACAGAAAGAAAAGAAATCGAAAAGGGTTATTTAAAAAAGCTCTATGGACCATATTCGGCCTTGTGATTGTGGGAATCATCGCAGGGCTTCTCTTTATGAGTTTTCATCCGGTATTCGGGGGACGGCCCACCGAGGAGCAACAACAGGCCTATGAAGCATTGGAAAATTTCAGGGACGGAGAATTTGTCAATAAAACCGATCTGGAAACAGGAATGGACTTTTCCTCGGTGGTCAGTTTAATACGTGACGGAATTTCCGGTAGGGAAGACCGGATACCGCCGAAGGAGGTTCCGATAGCTTCGTTGGATTGGGAGAGGATCAACAGTAAAGAGGACAGCTTGACCTGGTTTGGTCATTCGAATTTTTTGCTTAGTATCGATAATAAAAAAATACTGATCGACCCGGTATTTGATGATATGGCCTCTCCCGTTTCCTTTGCAGGGAGTCGTCGATTTACCGAGGACATCTTCCATGTAATCGAGGATCTTCCTGAGATCGACGGGGTGTTTATTACCCATGACCACTATGATCATCTGGATTACCCCTCGATTCTGGCTTTAAAGGAAAAGACGAAGCACTTTTTTGTGCCCCTGGGGGTGGATGCCCATCTGATCCGTTGGGGGGTTGACCCGGAGGACATCACCCCGATGAAATGGTGGGAGGAGGTAACCTGGGAGGGAGTAACCGTAGCTGCGGTTCCCGCCCGGCATTACTCCAACCGACGGTTGTTTGAGCGAAACCGAACCCTGTGGGCGGGATTTGTGATTTCCGGAGAGAATAATAGGATTTACGTCAGCGGAGACTCCAGCTACGGAGACCACTTTCAAGAGATCGGTGATACCTACGGGCCCTTTGATCTGACGTTAATAGAGGGAGGGCAATACGACCATCGATGGGCCGACTCCCATATGTTCCCGGAGGAGGCGGTACAGGCTCATATCGATGCAAAGGGAGAGGTAATGATGTTAATGCATTGGGGCGCTTTTTCCCTGGCCTTTCATCCCTGGGCGGAGCCCGTGGAAAGAGCCCTTGCCGAGGCCGAGGCAAGGGAAGTGTCCATCATCGTCCCCGCAATTGGAGAAACTGTGGATCTTCAGGATTTGAACCTTTCCATTACCCCTTGGTGGGATTTTTAGCGGGGACTTATCCGATCTAAGGACAATTTTAAGAAAGGAGGAATGTTGATGGCCTATTTTACCTTAGGAAGGAAAGTAGACCCGAGCTATAAAACCAATCGCATGATTTTTATCATGACCCTTACCCTGTTTCTGGGGAGAGCTTTGTTTACCGGGGAGTGGGCCGGTTCACTGGGGTTTGCCGTCGGTTTCTTCCTGACCTGGGCCTTAGCCCGGGAAATCGATCCCCTACATGATAATTCCGCCTTTGTTGCAGCGGCGGGATTTCTAATCCTAACCATGGGTGGCGGGGTGATCAATCTGGGGATGGTCTTTTGGGTGGTCCTGCTTCTTAGGGGGATTACCAAGATCACGGGAAAAACCATTACTCTTTGGGACCTCCTGAGTTTAACGGGACTTGGGATCTATGTAACGATGGGGCAGGAAAACGGAATTTACGGACTAATTTTTATGGCCGCCATGGTTACGGTACATCACCGCTACCCTAAACAGGGGATGATAAAAGGCTTTATCTTCCTGGGAGGCATCCTGAGCCTTTGGGGAATTGCCAGCTACTCCTTACCGGTGCGGGAAGCTGTGTTTCAAATGGATTTTTTCCGATGGATCTTACTATTATTAGGGTTGGTCCTGGGCATTTTTTACGGCGGCAAGCTTCGAAGGGACCAGGGGATTCGGGATGATTTGGGAGAGCTTATGGAAAGCAGGGGGATTTTTCTTGGTTACCTGTTTTATTTGGGGATGTATGTGGTGTTGCTCACGGCCACGGACTTGAGTGACGGAACCTTGAGCTTGTTATTCTCCGTGATATTGGGCGTGACCCTATACCGTGGAGGGCGGATGTTATCCGGAAAGAAAGTAGCGGGGAGTTAGGACTTTGGGACAGAGGGATTGTCTTAAAAAAGAGGACAATTGGAAAGACCATCAGAGGATACAAAGAGCCTCCCATCGGGGAGGTTTTTTCATTGTGTGAATCCTCTGAAATCAGCCTCAAGACGGAGGACGAATGGTACCATGAGCCCTTCCGGAAAAAGAAAATAAGAAATATAATCAGTTGATGGATTAAAAAAACAAGGCATTGAGCCTATTTACGGACATTAAAGAGATAGAGATGGAAAAGTAAAAT
This sequence comes from uncultured Clostridiaceae bacterium, assembly GCA_964613365.1. Classification (GTDB taxonomy): domain Bacteria; phylum Bacillota; class Clostridia; order Peptostreptococcales; family T1SED10-28; genus Isachenkonia. The sequence goes on from CAZTIJ010000129.1 coordinate 4,425, forward strand.
GAAAGCAGGGGAAGAACATGTTCGAATTATCATTAAAGGGAATCAAAAAATACTTGGATGGCCACCTGATCCTTAATAATATCTCCTTTGAGGTTTTCGCAGGAGAAAAGGTGGGAATCGTCGGGGAGAACGGCGGTGGAAAGACCACGATTTTAAAGCTGATTGCAGGGATTGAGCCAATGAATTACTGGCCGGGGTACCCTCAAACCTCCAGTCCCGGATACGATGAAGGTTTGATCCATCGCCCCAGAGAAGCTACATGTGCTTATCTACAGCAAATCCCGGAGTATTCTGAGAGCATTACAGTGATGGAAGTATTGAACCTTGCCTTTGAGGAAGTGAAGGCCTTGGAGATGAAAATGCGCCAGCTGGAAGAGGGGATGAAAGGGCTTCAGGGAGAGGATTTGGAGCGAGCCTTAAAGCAGTATGGTTCTTTAACGGAAGCCTTTGATGCGAAGGGGGGCTATGAAACCGAGGAAAAATTGCAACGAATCATCACCGGTTTGCAGTTTGGCGAGGAATTTTTACAAAAGGATTTCAATATTCTAAGCGGTGGAGAAAAAACCACCGTGGTGTTGGGAAAGCTTCTGATCGATCAACCGGATATTTTACTCCTGGACGAACCGACCAATCATCTGGATCTTCAGGCTATTCAGTGGTTGGAGGGTTATTTGAAGAAGTACGACGGCATTGTTCTTGTGGTATCCCATGACCGGTATTTTTTAGATCATGTGGTTACAAAAATAGTAGAGGTGGAAGGGAAAAAATCCATCACTTATAAAGGCAACTACTCCGCTTATGCAACCCAAAGGGAGGAAAATCTAAGAATCCGATATGAGCAGTACTGTGAAGAACAAAAAAAGATCCGTACCATGGAGGCACAAATAAAGCAGTTAAGGGACTGGGCTATTCGAGCGGATAATAACAAATTTTTTAAACGGGCGGCTAGTATTCAGACAAAGCTCGACAGAATGGACCGGATCCCAAAGCCGGTGCTTAATAAAAAAAATATGGGAATGAATATAAAAGAGCAGGGGAGATCGGGAAAGCAAACGATTCTGGCAAAGGAGCTTTTCAAGGGATATCAGAAAAAAGAAATTTTCAAAAATGCGGAGTTGCTGATCTCCTATGGGGAAAGAGTGGCTCTGATCGGACCCAACGGCAGTGGTAAAACCACTTTTTTAAAAATGCTGTTAGGGGAAGAGACTCCGGATCAGGGAAAGGCATATGTAGGTCAGGGTGTAAGAGCTGCCTATTTACCCCAGGAAATTGTATTCGACGATGAGGATCTTACGGTGCTGGAGTATTTTCGGAAGGATCGTTTCCTTCCCGAGGGTAAGGCAAGGGAGTATCTGGCAAAGTTCATGTTTTTCGGAGGGTGTGTGTTTAACAAGGTAGGTCATCTGTCGGGAGGGGAAAAGATCCGATTAAAGCTTGCTCAAATGCTATATGAAAACATTAATCTTATTATCTTGGATGAGCCCACCAATCATCTGGATATTGCCTCCATCGAAAGATTTGAGCAGGTACTGAAGAATTTTGGGGGAACCGTGTTTTTTATTTCCCATGACCGGTATTTTATCAACGAAATTGCCCAGCGAGTGGTGGCTATTGAGAACAAAGGCTTTACAAACTATATTGGAAACTTCGGCGATTATCAGCGCATGAAGGATCAGGAGAAGAAAGAAGCCCAGGTAAAATCGGAAGGAACGTCGAGCGAAGGCGAACAGATTCAACAGACTAAAAAAACGGGACCGCGGGGAGATGTAATCAATGGGGAAAAGGAAAAAGTAAAACTGGAAGCCATGGTGGAAACCTTGGAAAGGGAAATGACGGATATTGATGAAGCCATGGTAGCTACCGGTTCCGATTATGAAAAGCTTTCGGAGTTGTACGAGAAGAAGGAGATCCTAACCGAGGCCATGGAGAAAACTCTGGAACAATGGGCGGCTTTAGAATGACCCAAAGGGGACGGAGGCGTTTGAGTCATGATGACTCAAACACCTCCGTCCCCTTTGGGTCATTTGGGTCACTTTGGCTCATATGAACTCACTTAGTC
>CAZTIJ010000130.1:0-6418 GCA_964613365.1 uncultured Clostridiaceae bacterium
TCCTACTCCAAATACGTATCCCGTGCTTTGGTTGCTCCCTATTATAAGGAGGATCCTAAAGGATTTATCGACTTTTTAATGGACTACGGAAAAAAGCAGGAAAAACCGCCGGTACTGATCCCCACGGCGGATCCCTACGTGGAAATGGTGGACCGTCACTGGGATCGGTTGAAAACCGTTTTTCTGTTGCCGGATCTTCCCCAGGGTTATTTAAGCGCCATTGTGGACAAAGACCGGCTTTACGGGATGATGAAGGAACGGGGAGTGCTGGTGCCGGAAACCCTGGAGATTACCGAGGAGCATCTCTATGAAAGGGTTCGGGAGGAGCTGGGCTATCCCTGTGTGGTCAAGCCCGTGGACTCCCACAGTTTTGTGAAGACCTTTCGGAAAAAACTCTTCAAGGTCCATGACGAAAAGGAGCTGGAAAGAGCCATCGAAACCGCCCAAGAAAAGGGGTTAAACGTGGTGGTCCAACGAATTATCCAGGGACCGGATACCAACAAATATACCTTTGATGGCTATGTGAATACCGAGGGAAGGGTGACCCACTGCAGCACCTTTCATTTATTACGGCTTTATCCCAACGATTACGGAGCCTCGGTGTATACGGAGCACGACTATAACGAAGCCATTTTTGATTACGGCAAAAAAATTCTGGAGGATATTGGATTTAGGGGCTTTGGAGAACTGGAATTTAAAAAAGACGAAAAGAATCAGCGGTATTATTTGATGGAAATCAATGTGCGGATTGTGAATTTCAACACCCTGCTGGAGAAAATCGGCCTGAACATTCCCTACATCCTCTACCGGGATCTGACGGGAGAGCCCCTTCCTCCTCGGGAAGTACGGGAGAGGAAAAACCGGGTGTTTTGGTATCTGTATGAAGACCTGTGGGCGATCCGGGGATATTTGAAATCCAAGAAACGCACCCCGGGGGAGATCCTGAGGTCCCTGATGAGACCCAAGGCGCCGGCGATCTTCGACGTCAAAGACCTTCGGCCGGTGATGAAATACAACATCCTGCTGTTTAAAAAAATCCCCCGGCGCCTGTTGAAAAAAAAGGGGCAACCCGGGACATAACCCGAGAGAAAGCTGTGGAGATGAAAGCCTCTTCAGTTTTTTCTTTTGATGCAGTTTTAAAAGTGAGAAATCGGGTAGAAACCTAGACAGTATATCTAGACCATGAAGGAGCGAACAGGATGACGGAAGAATGCTGGAAAAGCGATGAAAAAATACAGCAAATTGTTGAAAACTTCGGGGATGAATATTTCTTTTATTCCCGAAACCCCGATGGAGATTTCAGCTACATGAGCGCATCGATAAAAAATATATTGGGTTATACCAGTGAAGAGTTCAAAACCCGGTTCAAGGATCTTTTGACCCACAACCCCTCGAATAAGAAGCTGGATATGTGCCGGCTAAAATCCAACACCAACGAAAGCCCCAGCAAAGGGAAAAGGACCTATGTGATTGAGGTTTTTGATAAAAACGGCAACATAAAAACCCTGCAGCTCACCGAATATCCCGAGACCGGAGGGGATACCGAAGTCCTGGAATACCGGGGGATCGGCAGCAACATCACCGAGAAGCGAAAAAAGGAAGACGAGCTTTTGCGAACCCAGGTGGAGCTGGAATACATCAACAAGAAGTTGGAAAAGGCCATCAAAGCCTCCAACCGACTGGCCAACCAGGCTCAGTTGGCCAACAACTTGAAAAATCAGTTTTTAACCAATATGAATCATGAAATCAACACGCCGATGAACGGAATTTTGGGCTTTACCTACCTGTTAAAGGATACCGCTCTGACGGAGGAACAACGGGAGTATGTGGCAGAGATCGAGGAATCCTCCCAAAACCTGTCCCGGGTGATTCGAAACGTGCTGGAGCTGTCGAGAATCGAAACCAGCAACGTGAAGGTGGAAAACAGCCCCTTCGATCTCACCGAGTTCCTACAGGAAATCCTGATGAAACACAAACCCGCCGCAGAGAAAAAGGGGATCCCCATCACCCTGGAGCTGGATCCGAAGCTGCCGAAACGGGTATCGGGGGATCGGCAAAAAATTCTGAGGATACTGGAAACCTTGGTAAGCAATGCCTTGAAATTCACGGATCAGGGAAGCATCGGGATCCGGGTGTCCTTGAGAAAAAGGACGAAGGCCTATTCCCATATCCTGTTTTCCGTGGAAGATACGGGAATCGGCATTCCGAATGATCGGGTCCAGGGAATTTTCAAACCCTTCATCCAGATCGAAGGGGATTATAATCGACGGTACGGAGGTTCCGGACTGGGCCTGACCATTGCCAAGAGTATGGTGGAGCTTATGAAGGGAAAGATGTGGGTGGACAGTGAACGCCATAGGGGAAGCACCTTTTACGTTTCCTTAAAACTCGGTCACCCAAAGGATGCCCCCGAGGGGGGATAAGGAGGAGAATGATGGAGATTCCATGGCTTGAAGAAGGAGAAAGGATCCAAGAGGAACTGGTGGAGATTCGAAGAAACTTTCATCGCCGTCCGGAGCTTGGATATCAGGAAATAGCAACGGCGGAGAGGATTGTAAAGGAACTGGAGAAATTAGGGCTGGAGGTGACCCCGGGGGTGGCGAAAACCGGTGTGGTGGCCCTGCTCCGAGGAACGGAGCCGGGGAGGACCATGGCCCTTCGGGCGGATATGGACGCCCTGCCCCTTCAGGAGGAAAGCGAGGTTTCCTACGGTTCCCTAAACCGGGGAAGGATGCACGCCTGCGGCCATGACGCCCATATGACCTATGTCTTGGGGGCGGCCAAACTGCTGAGCAAATATCGGGATCGCCTAAGGGGAAACATCAAGTTTATTTTCCAGCCGGCGGAGGAAACCACGGGAGGGGCCAAGCCCATGATTGAACAGGGGGTCCTGGAAAATCCCAGGGTGGAGGCCATTTTGGGAGGCCATGTGTGGCCCGACACCCCGGCGGGAAAGGTGGAAGTGGTAAAGGGACCGGTGATGGCCTCCACGGGACAGCTGTATTTGGAAATCCACGGGAAGGGGGGCCACGCCGCCCGACCCCATGAAAACATTGATCCGATTCTCATGGGACAGGAAATTCTTCAACGGTTACAAAGCTTAACCAGCCGAGGGGTGGATCCCTTGGAACAGCTGGTCATATCGGTGTGTTCCTTTCAGGCCGGGGAGGCCTTTAACGTCATGCCGGAAAAGGCGGTACTGAAGGGGACCCTTCGCACCCTGAACAATGAACTGCGGATGGGGCTTCCGAAACAGATCGAAAAAATCGTTGAAAGCGTAACGAGCTACTACGGTGGGGATTACACCCTGGAGATAACCCATCTCTATCCCGCAACGGTGAACGAGGAAGGTTTTACGGACTTTGCCCGAAACACCGCCGAAGCCCTCCTGGGCAAGGAAAATGTGGTGGAGGGGAAAAGGCCCTCCATGGCCGGGGAGGATTTTGCCTTTTATCTGGAAAAAATACCGGGAACCTTTTTGCGGATCGGAAACCATGATCGAAAAAAGGGGCTGGTCTACAACCTACATAACCCCCGTTTTGACATCGATGAAAGCCAGCTGGGGAAGATCGCCGCCCTGTATGCAAAAACCGCAGCGGATTTCCTGGCCTCCAATCCGCCATAAAGTTCCATCCTTGGAAATTTGCCGTAGGCCGAGGGGAAATCTTATGGTATGATAAGGATGAATGCCGCCGGGGGTCTTTTCGTGACCGGGGAGGACCGGGACTTCGGCGGGCAGAACAGACACGGGACAAAGTGAGGAGATTGTATGCAAAGCAAAGAAAAGGCCGAGGAAGGCATTGTAAAACAATTATTAAACACCGTGGAGGAACAGGGGCTGATCCAGCCGGGAGATAAAATCGTCGTAGCGGTCTCCGGGGGACCGGATTCCGTATGTCTGCTGCACCTGCTCCACCGGTTGAAGGCCCGTTTGGGAATAGAGTTGTACGGAGCCCATTTAAATCATAATTTCCGGGGCATTGAAGCCCAAATGGATGCCCAGTATGTGTTAAACCTCTGTGAGGCGCTGGACATCCTCTGTTTTATCAAAAGCAGTGATGTGGAAGCCTATAAAAAAGAACAGCAGCTGACCTCGGAACAGGCGGGGCGGGTACTTAGATACGAATTCTTTGAGGAAGTGTTAAAAAAAGTGGGGGCCAGCAAAATTGCCGTGGGCCACAACAAAAATGATCAGGGAGAGACGGTACTGATGCGTCTTCTCAGGGGTACGGGGATGCAGGGACTTACGGCCATACAGTATCAACGGGACCACATCATCCGTCCCCTCTTGGATATCCCCCGGGGGGAAATCGAGGCCTACTGTGAGAAACAGGACTTAAAGCCTCGGATCGATGAAACCAACCTGACCAGTATGTACCACCGCAACAAAATCCGCCGGGAGCTGATTCCCTACCTGGAAGAAAACTACAATCCCTCGGTGCTGGACAGCCTGGTAAAGACCGCCCAGATTTTAAAGGAGGATTATCAGTACCTGGAAGGGGAAGGGGAGGAAAAGTATAAGGAGCTGGTTCATTTCCAGAAGAAGGACCAGGTATCCTTTTCCATTCCCCAGTTGGAAAAACAGCACCCCGCCATCAAAGCCCGGATTTTGAGACGGGCGGGGGAAGAACTGATGGGCAAGGGGGAGCTGCTGACCTATCAGCAGGTCCAAAACCTACTTGCCTTACTGGATAAAAAACAGACGGGGAAAAAGGTCCATTTGCCCATGGACTTAGAAGCCCTGATCAGTTATGAAAAACTGATCTTCCAAAGGGGAGGGAAAAAAGAAGCGGAGCCCTTTAAAGAGTCTTTGGTGGTGAACGATACCACCTATGTCCATCCCTTGAAGGCCAGCTTTGAACTGAAGGTCTTTTCCAGGGAGGACGTGGAAAAGGTCAGCCGGGACAAATTCGTAAAGTATTTTGATTATGATGCCTTCCAAGAACCGATTTTTGTCCGGAACCGCCGGGAGGGGGACCGATTCTGGCCCCTGGGTCTATCGGGGAAAAAGAAGCTGAAGGATTTTCTGATTGACTGCAAAGTGGAGCGTAGGGAGCGGGACTTAATTCCCTTGATCTGCCACGGCAAAGAGATCGTATGGGTGGTGGGGTATCGGATCAGTGAGAAGTATAAGGTTACGGAAAGTACTCAACGAATCCTTTCCATAAAGCTCTTGAAGGAATAGAAATTTGTCGCAAAGCAAGGCTTCTAGTTGTTTTTTAAAAAACCTTGTGTTAAAATATTTAAAGTGTTTAAATGAACAGGAGAATGAGAGGAGGACTTTTGTTGAGGAAATTTTTCCGTGGTGCTAGTTTTTACATCTTAATTTTTATTGTACTGCTCTTAATCGTACAAAGATGGGGAATGGAAGCCCAAGAGATCGAAGATATAGAATTTTCAGAGCTATACCAGGAATTAATGAACGACCGGATCGTTTCGATCAACACTCAGGAACGTTCCGTAGACGGGGTCCGCATGGTGGACGGAGAGGAACAGGAATTTCGTTCCTACATCCCCGACGTGTTTGACAACGCCCGTTTTACCGAGATTTTAACGGAAAAAATGGAAGAGACGGATCTCACCGTGGGAGGGGAACCGCCGGCGGAAACCCCGTGGTTTATCAGTATGCTTCCCACGATACTGATCATTTTGGTGTTTGTGGTTTTCTGGTTCGTGTTTATGCAGCAGTCCCAAGGGGGCGGCAGCAAAGTTATGAACTTCGGAAAGAGCAAGGCCAAGCTGCAAAAAGAAGAGGACAAACAGAAAGTGACCTTTGACGATGTGGAAGGAATGGATGAGGAAAAGGAAGAGCTCTCGGAGCTGGTGGATTTCTTAAAATCCCCGAAGCGTTTTATCGAGCTGGGAGCCAGAATCCCCAAGGGAGTTTTGATGGTGGGTCCCCCGGGTACCGGAAAGACCTACATCACCAAAGCCGTGGCGGGAGAAGCCGGCGTGCCCTTTTACAGCATCAGCGGTTCCGACTTTGTGGAGATGTTTGTAGGGGTCGGTGCCTCCAGGGTACGGGATCTGTTTGAACAGGCGAAGAAAAATTCCCCCTGTATTGTTTTTATTGACGAGATCGATGCGGTGGGTCGAAAGCGGGGAGCCGGCCTGGGCGGCGGCCATGATGAACGGGAACAAACCCTGAATCAGCTGCTGGTGGAAATGGACGGCTTCGGCATCAACGAGGGAATCATCATCGTTGCCGCCACCAACCGACCGGATATCCTGGACCCGGCCCTACTGCGACCGGGACGCTTTGACCGGAAGGTGGAAGTGGGACTGCCGGATATTAAAGGACGGGAAGCGATTTTAAACATTCACTCCAAAGGCAAGCCTTTGGATGATGATGTGAACATTAAAGTCCTTGCTAGAAGAACCCCGGGCTTTACCCCGGCGGATATTGAAAACCTTATGA
>CAZTIJ010000131.1:0-6330 GCA_964613365.1 uncultured Clostridiaceae bacterium
GAATGGGCTTTCATCCCACGATTGAAACCGTGGGCTTTTCGCCCTGGGTTTGTAAAATCGCCAAAAGCCAGGAGGTTAGAGGACTATGAACGAAGTACTCCTTCTTCCGTCGTTTCCTCCAACCGTCATAAAGCAGGATAAACCCTGCGGGTACAAGCAACATCATTAATTCCAGCATCATCAATCCCAGTCCCCTTTCTCAAGTAACGATCCACCCAAGCTTACCCGGTCCTTCCGGGAAAAGCTCCAAAAACTACTCCATACTCCGTTGCTGGTGAAAATAACCCCGGCGGCCAATCACCATCCATGATTGGTCAGGGTTACGGCTTCTCCGTCGTTATACAGGGTGTATTCTATGTCCTCCTCATGCCACCGAAGCCCATGAAAATCCACGGACTCCTCAATTTCATCCCGGGAAACCGTAAACTGTTTTTTAATGACTTTTTCCCTGCGATGGCCCCGGGTTAAATATTCCTGTTCAAAATCGTAATACTCCTTTCTGGTGACCTGTTGCAGGCTCTCGGGTAAATGCAGACGAATGTAAAAACGGTTCTGTCCCCGGCCATAATCCTTTACTGTTAAGGAGGAATGGATAGTCACTTCTTCCTCGGAGGAAAACAGGGATATGTCTCCTTCCACAAAATCCACTGCCTGCAGCTGATGACCGCTGACCCGATGAAAGGTGGTCCTTCCCACATCCACCGTCCACTGCATGACGGGAAGCACAATCAGGATTACAGCGATGAAAATCAGGATTTTACTTCTCTCCTGAAAACGCTCCAGCTTAAACAGTCCCCTTATTGCAATCACAAAAAGGGCCAGGGGTACCAGGCCGGAAACATAGAGTCTGCCGCCGTTGGTTCCTATGGGCCGTATGAAGTACTCAATAATCGATGCGGAGTGATAAGGCATAGGATAGGTTAACAGAACCAGCAAAAACAGGATCCCGGTATATTTCAGTAACTTTTTATTCTCACTCATGAAACGCCCCCCTTTTTCCTTGGCCCGACAACCGGTAACTTTTCAGACCGTGGACCTTCTCTAGTACTTATTCGTGATGTTGGTCTCGAAACCCTTTTTTTACGGGAATTTTTCTCAATAATCCCCATCAGTGGCGCTCTTTCAGTGGCGCTCTTTTTTAGATTTGCTTGCTAAAGATTAACCGTACTTTAAAATCATATTCACAACCGACGGGATTCATGTTAAAATCTAACAGTCGCTTTGTTTATATTTTAACGAGGCAAAAATACAACTAGGAGGTCTTTACAATGCTGAAAAAAACAATTATTGCAAGTCTGGTTCTGCTTTTCCTTTCGGTTTTTACCGTTGGCTGTTCCGATTCCGGGATCGAAGCCGGGGAAGTGGTGTCTTACCGAAGTGACGACACCCTTCATATTTTCATTGAAGGTTCCGGAGCCCAAGTGCTTCCCGATGCGGATGAAGAGCCCGAGGAATACTGGGAAGAAGACCTGGACTTTACCTGGGACGACGGCAACAGCCAAGGGATCATCCGGGACTTTGCATACGACGGCCCCCAAAACGGGCTGTTATCGGAGCATGGCATTACTGAAGTACACATCCATGAAGGGGTTCAGGAGATCGGTGCCTTTGCTTTCTTTAACAACGAATTAGAAGAGCTGACCCTTTCCGAGGGTGTGGAGGTAATCGGAAGCAGAGCGTTTCGAGAAAATCAACTGACAACCCTGACCCTTCCCGACAGTGTCACCACCATTGACAGCCGGGCCTTTCGAGCTAATGAATTGGAGGAGCTGGAACTGGGCACCGGGGTAACCCACATCAAGGACCTGGCCTTCGATAATAATCAACTGAACAGCTTAACGGTACCGGATAATGTAACCACCATGGAAAACGGTGCCTTCGGCAACAATGAACTGACGGAAGTCACCCTGGGTAGCGGCATCACCGACATTCAGCCCGCCACCTTCTGGGGCAGTGCCCTTACCTCCATCACCATCGGGGATGACGTGACCATTCATGATGATGAACACACCAAAACCGATTACATGATGGGTACCAACCAGGGCTTCAAAGCTTTTTACGAAGAGCAGGGAAAGGAAGAGGGAACCTATACCTGGACCGGAGAAGCATGGGAGCGGTAGCCAAAGATTCCGACCTTTTTTATAATCCTCTATAAACCCCCAAAGCACCTCGCGCCATCCTTTTTTTAAAGTAGGATGCCGAGGTGCTTTTTATTTCGCCCCCTTGATATTTCGACTCCCGATGTATATAATGGTACCATGAGTTATTTAAAATTAAACCCCATCATAAAAAAGTTCATTATCGTCGTATTCTTATACGGCCTGACCTCCTCCTCCTTCAACGGGTTTTTCGGCATTTACGTGGTGGAACTGGGCCACCCGGAAAGCCTGGTGGGAACGGTGCTGGCCCTTCGCCGTTTTGCCGTGGCCCTGTTTACCTTTTTCATCGCCTTTATCGCGGGAAAAATCGGCCACAAGCGGACCCTGATGCTGGGTCTTGCCACGGTGGGCCTGAGCAGTATCGCCATCGTACTGGTGGAGGATATCACCATGATCATGGCCATGGCCATGGTCTTCGGTTTTGGCCAGGCAGCGATGCTGACGGTGGAGTCCCCCTTCTTGTATCACCAGGCAGGGGAAGAGGAACGGGTCCATGCCTTCAGCCTTACCTTCGCCACCAGAAACGCCGCTTTTATGACCGGATCCCTGGTTACCGGGCTCCTTGCGGATTATTTCGCAACCTATATGGGGGCCGGGGTGATATCCCTTCGCTACTCGTTATTGATCATCAGTCTCATGAGTCTGATCGCCCTGTTTCCCCTGGCCCTGTTAAAGCCCAAAGCCCAAAAAAAAGCCAAACCCTTGAGCGCCAAAGAGTTTAGAGGCTTTTTCACGAAAATGAATGTATCCTATTTGTTCTACACCGGGCTGATCGGCCTGGGAGCCGGGCTGGTGGTCCCCTTTTTCGGGGTGTACCTAAAATATATGCTGGATACCACCGACAGCATTGTGGGTCTGATCCTGAGTTTCGCCCAACTGGGTACCGTGGTGGGCGGCCTTAGCGTGCCCATGATCGGAAAACGGATCGGCAGCTATAAAACCATTGTGCTGACCCAGATTCTCAGCATTCCCCTGTTGATTGCCATCGGTTTTCCCCAGGGATTATTGGTGGTGGCCGTGGCCTTCTTCCTTCGAAGTTCTCTGATGAACATGGGCCAGCCTCTGATTCGAAACATTTCCATGGACATCGTCTCGGAAAAGCACCGGCCGTTAATGGCCTCCATGCGGGCGATGATCAACAGCCTTACCCGGGCCGCCGGGATTTTCTTCGGCGGCGCACTGATGGAAGGCTATACCTATAACACCCCCTATATCTTTACGATTCTTCTCTACCTCCTGGGTACCGTGGTATTCTACCGCTTGTTTCGAAGTCGCTTTCTTGGCGCAAAAGAAGCAGCTGCCGGGGAATTTCCCTCCTAAGGGCGCCCCCGGGAAAATCCCCGATTCAGTAACAGGGTTCGAATAACTATGTTTTCCTCTAAAGAAAAACCGCCTAAAGCGATGGTTCTTTCCATCCTTTAGGCGGTTGCTAAGAGCAGTCATTCTTAGCTTGACACTCCCACTGCTTATAGAAAAGGTTTTGCCCATCAGCTCTCATTGAAAATCATTTATCCTCTTCACTTTCTTTCCCGGCAACTTTTCTTCTGTACATTTCATCTTCCGCATCGGTAAAAATTTTGTCCATACTTTGGGAAGTATCTAATTTGATTGCATACCCTAAAGAGATACTGGGGCATGGTTTGAAATCCGACTTTTTGCACCCTTTGTTAATATCTTCCACAACTTTTTTTGCACTGATGAAACCGGTACTCGGCAAAAGTATACCGAACTCATCTCCACCCCATCTAGCCAGTACTCCTGCATTTCCCACCGCCTCTTTTAAGATTCTAGTTAGTTCGATCAAAAGTTCGTCTCCCTTTTTATGACCTATCTGGTCATTTACTTTCTTTAAATCATTCACGTCCCCTATGATCAACGTAAGGGGAAGGTTGTTTTCATTGTCTAACCTTTCAGACTCTTCCTCAAAAAACCTTCGGTTATAAGTGCCTGTCAAAGCATCATGGTAAATTAAATAGTTTATTCGATCCTCTTTTTCTTGTTGTGTCTTTACCTGTGCGTACCATAACTTTATCGAAATAAACCAGGATATCATCAAAAGCATACTGGATAAAGCGATAAAAATAAGTAAAGAAAGACTTAAGCTTCTTTCCGAGAGAATCTTACTATGTACGTGCTCATGCATAATATTCGTTAAGCTTTCAATGGATGTTTTCAGCTCCAGTTGATTTTTCGTATAGGTCCACCCCTGTAAAAGTTCAAAAGCTTGATCTTTTTCGCCTTGACTGATCAGAGTGAAGGCTTGGTTTTCTATTGATTGCAGTTCGTGTAAATGACTACTTATTTTTTCTTGTTTTTGACCAACTTCATCTAAATCAAGCATTTCATCAATATTATAAAGGGTTTCATTTACTTTCGGTAAATGCTCATCATAGTCTTTTTTCCAACTTAAATCACCGGTGGCAGCGGCTATGCGCGTGGACATTTCCAGTTGATTTGCATAGAGGGTAAGCTCCCCGGATGCTCTTTCCACGGCCAATTTATTATGTTCAAAATTTTTGATCGTCGTATAGGAATAGATCAGATGGGAAATCAGTGTAACGATCAATAAAACCGTAACGGCAACGGATATAATAAACCAGGGGTTTGAATAATTATGAAGTTTTTTTACAATAAATTTATTTTTCATTGCACGCTTAATAGACATAAAAGTTGTGTGCTCCTTTTAATTTTGTGATCACTAAGGGCTTATCCATTCATCCACAAGATCTTTATTCTCCTCTACCCAAATTTCAGCAGCTTCCCTCGGTGTTTTGTTTTCCTCCTCGATCAATAACATCACTCTTTGGATGTCCTTCTTTCCCCAATAAAAATGATCTAAAAAATCATACACCTCCGGCATATCCTGGTGCAAATTTTCTCGTACAACCGTGGCAATATGCTCTTCTTCTCCAAAGACATTTTTCGGGTCCGCAAGATATTTCAGATCCCATTTTTCGAATTTCCAATGGGGTGTCCAAGCCGTTACAATGATAGGCTTTTGTTCTTCAATGGCGGTTTCAAGGGTTTTTGTCATGGTCGACTCACTACCGGAAACCAGGGTAATATGATCATGAAGGTTGTATTCATCGAAAACTTCTTTCGTTTTCTCCATAATACCGGCATCCGGTTCGATCCCTATTATTTTTTCCCCAAATTCTTCTTTATAATGGATCAGATCGTCCATAGACTCTATGGTAACATAACCGGGGGTAGCTAATCCAACGAAAGTCCCCTCAAAATTAGGGCCTAGAATTTCCACCCTATCTTCATGGGCTTCCAGATGTTTTTTATGTAAAGAGGGAAGCCAGGAAGAGACTGTAGCATCCTGATCGCCTGCGGCGATGGACTCCAACAACGAAGTGAGGGGGACGGGAAGGACCTCGCAGTCGTAACCAAGTTCTTTTTCAATGATGGTTTTCACAACGTATGTACTTGCCACCTCTGAATCCCAATCCACATAAGCTATGTTGACGGTTTTCTCTTGAAGCGTTTCTTCCTTTCCCGTATCCTCTTCCCGGTTGATATCATTGGCTGTAGAACAGCCTGTTAGGTTGATGAAAATCAATAAAAGCGCTAGAAAAGAAGCAAACCAAAGTAAACGGTTAAAATCAAAAAATGATTGTATTTTTTTCTTATGCATATATTCAACCTCGCTTTCTGTAAAATACCTATCGATCCGGTCGCCAATCATGATAGGAAAACAAGCATTTTGCTCGAACAACTGTTATTATACTAAACATGTCAAACAAAGTCGAATGTTTTGACCGGGAATAAAAAAGGCAAAACGATGCCCTCGTGCTCATGCATTATGATGACTAAAAAAAGCACAGGGTCTCATCTGTTGCGGATATCCCGATGAGTCCCTGTGCTTTGTCTTGTTTTGTCTTGCTTGATTTTTGGCTCTACTTTCGTTTACTTTCTTCCATCGCTTCCTTCTTCTCTTTCAAAGCTTCCTTCTCAGAAATCCTAATCTCTCCATTATCATAACGCTTTAAGGCTTTAAGAAGCCATCCTTTGGAGTACTGATCTCCGAGGTAACCCAGGAGTCCCGAAAGGGATATTAGTATCCCGTCATGGACGGACCCCAGGCTCATGAGGCCAAAAGCGGCCAAATAAGCTAAAAAGGCGGAAGCGGCGATGTTGATGATTACCTGCATCTCTAAGAGGCTCG
>CAZTIJ010000132.1:0-6316 GCA_964613365.1 uncultured Clostridiaceae bacterium
AACGGTGGATCTACTTATTTTTTTACAATAGAGCAGAAATAAGTGCGGTTGAAATTTGAAATCCTGGCGACTTCTTCAGAGTCCAGGTCTTCGTCGTAATGGTTCTGGATATAGGTTAACACCTTGAAGGTGGATGGGGAATAGGCCTTGGGGTCCATAAAATCAGCGGCTTCTTCCTTTCTACATCCAATCTCTACCATATGATAGCACAAAAGCAGGGAAATCGCCATACCGTAGCTTCGAAATTCCTGCAGGTCTCCGGCCATCTGTGATACATATCACAGCGCGCTGTGTAGCAACGGTCTATAATGGGGATAAGCAATCAAGGAACCGTCCCCGGGTAGATGACCGAAGCCGGGGAAAAAATATACGAGGAGTGTTTGATGATGAAAAACCGAAAGGGACAAGCACAAAAGCTTCACAGGGACATGAGCCTGGGAGAGATTGCAGGGATTTATCCCGGCGCGATCAACATCTTTATGGATTTGGAGATCGATTTTTGTTGCGGAGGGAATCGACCCTTGGGAGAGGCTCTGGAAGAGACAAAATACAACGTCGACGAGATTTTAGATACCATCCGCGATAAGTACCGAAGGGACGTTGAAGCGGGTAAGCCCATGGAGGATTTTTCCCGGTTGTCGAAAAGCAATTTAATAGACCATATCGTCGATACCCATCATGAATACCTGCGGGGAAATCTGCCCAGGATTGAGAGCCTGACGGACACCATTTTCCGGGTCCATGGGGAGAACCATTATGACATGCTGCATTTTGTAAAGGAAAGCTTTGCAGCCCTGAAAAAGGAACTGGAAGCCCATCTGGAAAAGGAGGAGACCGATCTCTTTCCCAAGATGAAGGCCTATGAGCAGGGACAGGTGGAAAAAACCACCATGGAAGCCACCATTCAGGAACTGGAACAGGAGCATGACGCCGCCGGGGATATTCTAAAGGATCTGAGACGGAAAACCGACGGATTTACGGTGCCCGCCGGAGCCTGCAATACCTTTCGCTTCGCCTTCGAAAAACTGGAGGAGCTGGAAAAAGATCTGTTTCAACACATTCATCTGGAGAACAATATTCTGTTTAAGTTATAAATAAGGAGGTTGAATCATGGGATTTAGAATCAATGATCATGTAAAATGGGTAGGAAATATTGACTGGGATCTTAGGAAGTTTCACGGGGAAGAGTACTCTGCCCACCGGGGCTCCTCCTATAACTCCTATTTGGTGGAGGATGAAAAGACCGCACTGATCGATACCGTGTGGCTCCCCTTTAGTGAAGCCTTCGTTGAAAACTTGAAAAAGGAAGTGGATCTGAAAAAAATCGACTATATTATCCTTAATCACGGGGAGATCGACCATAGCGGGGGACTGATGGATTTGATGAAGGAGATCCCCGATACCCCCATCTTTTGCACCGCCAACGCCGTGAAGTCCTTAAAGGGCCAGTTTCATCAGGAATGGAATTTTGTGGAGGTGAAAACCGGGGACACGTTGTCCCTCGGCCAAAGAACCCTGACCTTTGTGGAAGCCAGAATGCTTCATTGGCCCGACAGTATGATGACCTATATGGATCAGGACAATATTTTGTTCAGCAACGATGCCTTCGGTCAGCACTACGCCTCCAGTGGAATGTACAACGACACCGTGGATCAGGGAGAGTTGTTTCAGGAAGCGGTGAAGTACTATGCCAATATTCTAACCCCCTTTAGTAAGCTGGTGGAGAAGAAAATCAACGAACTGCTGGCACTGGAGATTCCGGTGGATATGATTTGCCCCAGTCACGGGGTGATCTGGAAGGAAAATCCTCTGCAGATCGTGGAAAAATATATGGAATGGGCCAAGGATTATCAGGAAAATCAAATCACTATTTTGTATGAAACCATGTGGGAGAATACCCGGAAAATGGCGGAGGCCATCGGAGAAGGAGTTTTAGCCGCGGATCCCGGGGTGAAGCTGAAACTGATCAACGTGGGGAAAACCGACAAAAACGATGTGCTCACCCAGGTCTTTAAATCCAAAGGGGTGGTGCTGGGCTCCTCCACCATCAACAACGGCATTTTATCCAACACCGCGGGGCTGTTGGAGATGATTAAGGGATTGAAATTCAAGGAAAAAGCCGGGGCCGCCTTCGGAAGCTACGGTTGGAGCGGAGAGTCGCCGAAAATCATTGAAAAGGCTCTGGGAGACTCGGGCTTTGACGTGATGGAAGAGGGGTACAAGGTGTTATGGACCCCGGATGAAGAAGCCCTTAAAAAAGGCATTGCCTTCGGAAGGGAATTTGTAAAGCATATTCAGCGGTGAACGCCCGGAGGTGACAGCGGGGAGGTTGTTTTGAAGCGGTTAAGAGGTAAATATGGCGACTGAAAAATATAGCGTTAAATTCACACCTAGTAGCCGCCTGTAATGGGCGGCTTTTTTACGGAATAAGCAGGGAAATACCGAAGGCGTGGCGAATATAAAAAGTAGACAGTGCCGACGGGAGTGGTAGCGGTATCGGTATCGGAAAGACTTTTGTATCAATGCCGTTGGTTAGGATTTGATGATGCAGTAAAATATTCGTAGTGGGGAGGGGTTGAATTGAAAGCTTTTGAACGGATAATAGACATACTGATACTGGTGGGTATTATAACGGTATACCTGGCAATTAGACAGACATTAACTTTGGATGCCGTCGTAATTGGACTACTTATTATAATCTATGTTCAGCAACGTCAAATACTTAAAATCAAAAAAGCTGTGTCTAAAAAAAGCAGTGGTTGATATATCCATAGTAGGGCGTTAACGTTGATTGTTGATGAAAGGAAGAATCCTATGAATATAGTCGGAAAAGCAAGAAAACGTATCGAAAAGGTACAAATGAACGGTCCTCTAACCACGGGAGAGGTGAGAAAAATATCCGCATCGATGTTTAGGGAACTGGAGAACAAAGAAATCGATCATGTACTGTCCTTGTCAGAAGCCTTGTTAAAGGAGGAGGTATTATGAACTCAACCGATGAAAAACTGGCGAAATCCCTAACGGCGGATTCCGTGGAACTGATTCCCTACCTGCCCTATCTGCTGCAGGATGTATGGGAGCTGGGTTCCTCCCCAAGGGACATAGCAGAAATGATTCGAAAGCACATCCCGGAACCCGGGAAGAAAAAAGTGCTGGACCTTGCCTGCGGCAAAGGGGCCGTCAGCATACACCTGGCGAAAGCCTTCGGCTGTCGGGTAAAGGGGATCGATATGATGGGGGAGTTTATCGCCGAGGCCAGGGAAAAAGCCGCGGAGTATAGCACGGCGCCGTTATGTGACTTTGCAACCGGGGATGTGAAAGAGGCGGTAGACCGGGAAAAGGACTACGATCTGGTCATCTTCGGGGCCGCCGGGGATATTTTAGGTTCCCCCGGGGAGACCATTTCGGCGCTGAAAAAGACGATCACCGAGAAGGGGTACCTGATCATTGATGACGCCTACGGCAACGAAGGGGCCGGTAGTGATTATTACACCAAAGATCAGTGGCGGCGGTTTTTCAAGGAATCCGGGGTGGTGCTGCTGGCGGAAAAAACCATGGATCCCGGGGAGCTGAAGGCCCTTAACCGGAAGCAGCAGGCCTGCATCGTAAAAAGAGCGGAAGAGCTGAAGAAAAAGCACCGGGAGAAATCCCACCTGTTTGAGAGCTATATAAAAAGTCAGCAGGCGGAGTGTGACGAGCTGGAAAATGAGATCACCGGGGTTACCATGCTTCTTCAGGCACAATAAAATATTCAAAGAGGTGATTATTATGAACAAAAAACACTGGCGGATTATGCTGGCTCTGGGGCTGACGGGAATTGCCCTGATGCTTTATGCAAACCTTTTGATGTAGAAAAAAAGGCTGCCGGCCACTTGCCGGCAGCCTTATGCTTTGGTGCTTGATCTTTTCGTGCCTGATCTTTGATCCTAGGATGAAGCACCTGGTTTATTTAAAAAAACTTAGGCTTTCAGGGTTTTTCTCATCAGTAGTACAATCATACCGGAGGAAAGAAGGAAAATCATACCATAGGGATTCTGATCTCCCGTTTGAGGTATGGGCTCCTGTTCGGAATCTTCGTCCTCGACCTCGTCGTCCTCATCATCGGCGGGATCGTCCTCATCGTCCACGGGGTCGTCTTCGTCGTCCACCGGCTCATCGGATTCTTCGTACTCTGTAATCCGACCTTCAATATCCATTTCCACCACACCGAGTTCCTGGATATAAGTAATGACGACTTCATCTAAGGCGTTAAGTTCCGATACCAGTTCCATGTCCGCAAAAAGTTCATAGCCGTCTCCACCGGCGGCGATAAAGTCATTGGTGGCGATGAGGTAGGTTTCTCCTAAATCAAGGGGCTCGCCGTCCACCATAACGTTTTTGATCCGCTCACCCTGTTCTTCGGAGGGGTCGATTTCATAGCTTGCGCCGGAAATCTGCAAAAAGGCACCATTGGGCTCCGGATAGGCGGCGGCTCCGATTTCCAATGCATCGAGCATTTCCTGACCGGTGATCTCCAGGGTTACCAAAGCGTTACCGAAGGGCAGCACGCTGGCCACATCTCCTTTAGTAATGTCGCCCACATCGATGGAGGCTCGAATGCCTCCGCCGTTGGATATGGCCACATCGGCATCGGTGGCATCCCGCATGGCATCCGTCAGTAGGTTTCCTAAATTGGTCTCCCCGGCACGAACATATTCCCGCTGTCCGTTGAGATATATTTTGTTCTCGCCGATGACTTCCGCCAGTTGTTCGTCCACTTCACCGATAATGGCGCTGATGGTATCCCAAAGAGGTAGGGCCTCTTCGTCGGGGAACCGTTCCATGGCTTCATCTTTTAAGACCGCACCCGCATCTATGGTGACATCCTCTTCGTCAAATACCACTTCCACGACTCCTAAGTTTTCTCCATAATCTCCAACCTGTACAACCAAGGTGTCTCCGTACATTCTTCCCCCTTCCAGGAAGGAGTGGGAATGGCCGTCAACGATTAAGTCGATGCCCGCCACCTGTTCCGCCACAGCGGAGCTTCGCTCTTCGTATTTCGTGCTCTCGTCAATCCCCAAATGGGCTAAGCTTATGACAAAATCCAAATCATATTCCGCTTCAAAATGATCCATCATTCCCTGGGCATAGGTTACGGGGTTGATAAACTCCAAACCCGCGGTGCCTGCAGGATGGCTTTTGAATAGGGTCTCCGGTGTGGCAAGGCCGAAGATCCCCACCTGGATATCACCGTATTCGATCACGTCGTATTCCTTCTCAATAATCGGCTCACCGGTATCTTCATAAACCACATTTCCGGCAAAGATGGGGAAGTTCGCCATGGCATTCAGCTCGATCAGCCGTTCGTAGCCGTAGTTGAAATCATGGTTTCCCGCAACCATATAATCGTAGCCGATTTCATTCATTAGGGTGATAATGCTTTCCCCTTCGGGGATCGTAGCGTAGGGCTGACCGTGGACGGTATCCCCCGCATCTAACAGGAGTACATGTTCCCGCTCCTCTCGAAAATCCCGTACTAAGGCGTCGATTCTTGCAAAGCCCATACCGTCAAATTGGCCTTCAAGAATTCTTCCATGGATGTCATTGGTATGGAGAATGGTTAGTTCCAAGGGGTCGGATCCATCGGTTGCAAAGGTAAAGGCAAAGCTTGATAAAACCATACTTAAAACCAATACTACAACGAAAAGACGTTTGGTAAAGTTGCTTTTCATACACCAATCACTCCTTTGATTTTTTATAAAATAGCCGAGAATACTCGCGACTTTAGTCGTGTAGATGAATCGGCTTCGGTTGTGGCATCGCTGTAGCGATGGATAGCAACCGTAATATGTTGTTTGATCTAACCATTAAACAGCCTCTTTGCGATAGTATTCAGCGCTTACATATGTTATAATTAAGTAGAGGTGATTCCCATGGCTACCATGCATTACGGACGTGGATACGTCTATTCTATTCAGTACCATTTGGTTTGGTGCGTAAAATATCGGCATCCTATTTTGCACGGAAAAATTGATGCAGATGTTAAACAATTATTAGCAAAAATCGCTTCGGATAACGATATCCAAATTATTGAGATGGAATCCGATAAAGATCATATCCATTTACTGATCGACTGTAAGCCACAGCACGTTATTCCCAGTATCGTTAAAGCATTTAAAGGGGTCTCCGCCAGATTACTGTTTAAAAAACATCCGGAACTTAAACAACGCCTTCGGGACGGCCACTTATGGAATTCCAGCTACTTTATAGCAACCGTCGGTGAAAATACCGAAGAACAGATCCGGAGCTACATAAAAAGTCAGAAAAAGAAATG